>DMQT01000211.1:1091-3216 GCA_003455595.1 Betaproteobacteria bacterium | reverse complement strand
AGGAACAAAAAGCTCCTCATTGCCCAAAAGAAGCCAGAAGCCCTTGATTGAAGCCATCGAGACTTCAACTTCCGAAGTGGATGTGCCAAGCATTGCGAATCTCCTCGTCATGATTTTGAACCAGGGACAATGCCTCACCGACTTGCTTTTTCGAAAGCCCTTGGTTCATGGCAGTTCAATTTGGGGTTCCAGCCAGAATTTTGCTTTTCCATCTGCGTGATGACACATATATGCATGCGGGGTTCTTCACGGGAAAAGAAAAAGAAGCGAAAAGCACCTTGACGGAAAACAGTTGGAGCCATGGTCAAATCATAGCAGTTCTGACAAATTGGCGGTGAGCTCAACCTCGTCTTCACGCAGTGAGAATGGCATGAACGTGGGGATCACGAAAAAAGTCGGCGCTGGTGAGACGGCGGCAGGAAAAATCGCGGAGGATAATCGTGTCTGACCCCGTTTACCCGTTTACCCCGTTTACCCGTTTGACCCCGTTTGACCCCGTTTACCCCGTTTAATACGCGCTACTGCACAAAACGGCGAATGTCAGCACAATCGAATACGCGCGCGGCTTACTTGCGCGATGCGAAAGTGGAGAGGTTTCGGCTGTGACGGCTGTAGAGGAGCGCATGGGCGGAACCTATATTGTTTTGGGCAGCACAACACCAAGCCGCACCCAAACTGCCGGAATGCTGCTGGATGCAGCCATACAAAGGCTAAAAGAAGAATGATTACCTTTTCTTTTTGTTTGCCGCTTGTGTCAAAGCCGACCCGGCAACGCTTTTTTGCGCTGGTGTTGATTTTGGATTCGATAGCTGCTTGCTGGCTTTGGATGCAACAGATTTCGACGTTTGTTCGTTGGTTTTCTTGGCTGCCATGTGACTCTCCTTTATTGAGACTGCTGGTTGAACTACGAAAATCTAACGTCTGACATAACCGGCGCTGCGCGGCTTCATCGCGCAGCGTCCGTGTTGATGGATGGGTTGGGCCGCACGTTACCGGTCATAGTAATGCTTGCACTCGAAACAGGCCCACTGGTTGTCCCATGGCTGAAGACGAACCAGCTTTCCGGTGACGTCATAACAGCGCTGACAGTAAGGGCCGTCTCTGCTTTCTTCGCCCCCAAGCCAATAGACGTTCTTCGAGAACACGAGCGCCTCTTTGGTCTTTAGCGCCTGTTCAAGTTCCCGCGTCCTTTCAACGAGGTGATTGTTCTGGCCCGAGAGTTCAATGATTTCGCCCTCAAGCTCGACGATTTTGCGATATAGGTCGACGTTGCCAAGTTTCTTGACCAGGTCGGCGATTTCCTTTGCGTTCGTGATGATGCTCATAGTCATCCTTCCTTGTCAGCGAGAAGTGCGGCCCAACGTTTACGAGTTAAGCGACACCCCCGCAGTGCGGGGCAGTGCGATGACAACCGGGTTTGTGGTTGGCAGCGCCCGCACCAGTGGGACGCAGCCGCGAGCACAGCGAGCGGTGTTCGCTTGAACGAGCTGTTCTACGGCGTAGAGTGCGGCACTCTGCGAACCCCTTCGTTATGGCCTTCTGCCCAAAAATCAGCACGGTTTTTTTGCCTTTCCACGAAGCGCAGGCTTTCGCGTCCGCATCAACGCGGGTTATGCGGCGCGTAAATTGCGCTTCGCTTTTTAGCATTTTTCCCCGGCTGTATAAATGGCATCGTCTATGGCTATCATCGGCTGTTTGCTCGCTAGCGCTCTATGTCCGAAGAACGTAAAGTAGGCACCTTAACCGGTGTATATTCTGACCGCAGCAGGTGTCTAACTTGGGTCATCTTGATTTATCTAATTGAAAAAATTAAATATATTTTGATTGTGTTCTGGAAATGCCGACTCAAGACACCCCGGTGATCAAATCGCCACCCAAACTGCTCGATCAGGTGCGCGATAAGCTACAGGTGAAGCATTACAGCATCCGCACTGAAAGTGTTTATGCCGACTGGATTAAACGCTTTATTCTTTTTCATGGCAAGCAACCCTTAAAGGCAAAAGTCGGCACCCCAGGGGGACTTTCTACGGGGCGCTGGCAATACGGCGTCAACCCGCCTGATACAAGCGCCGCCGCTCTTCTTCCTGCAAGGCCAGCTTGACTTCTTCGAGGACTGCGCCGACAT
>DMQT01000211.1:687-1033 GCA_003455595.1 Betaproteobacteria bacterium | reverse complement strand
TCTTCGAGGACTGCGCCGACATCGGCGATGCGATTGTCGACATCGATGCGCCCGGTCAGCTCGCTCTCGGGGGTTAATGCGCCCGCCTGGTAGAGCCGCCAGATTTCCTTGCCATAGTCGCTGGCAGCGAGTTCAGGCGCGAAGCGGCTGAAGTAGCTTGCCAGGTTGGCGACGTCGCGCTCCAGCATCGCGCTGGCGTTGCTGTTGCCAGCCGCATCGACGGCTTGCGGCAAGTCGATGATCACCGGGCCGTCGCTGCCAACCAGAATGTTGTATTCAGACAAGTCGCCGTGGATGATGCCGGCGCAGAGCATGCGCACCACCTGATTGAGCAGCCGGGCATGGA
>DMQT01000211.1:0-676 GCA_003455595.1 Betaproteobacteria bacterium | reverse complement strand
CCGTCGCTTCCTTGCCGCTCATCAACTGGCGGATGACTTCGTCGATCAGGCCTTCGGCGATCAGTGGCTGCAGTCTTGGGGGAGTTTTCATGTACAGGTGGGTAGAGTGTGCGCTGCCACGTCTAAAGCACCACGTCTTGCAGCAAATGCACTTTCACGCGCTTGCCCTTGATCGTGCCAGCCGATAGCTTGCGGTGCGCCTCACGCGCAATGCCGCGCTCAATGGCAACATAGGTAGAGGTTTCCGTGACGTTGATCTTGCCGATCTGCTCTTTGGTAAACCCGGCTTCACCGGTTAGCGCGCCGAGTATGTCACCTGGGCGGATTTTTTCTTTGCGGCCGCCAAGAATCAGCAAGGTGACCATAGGCGGCAGCAGAGGTGTTTTTGCCGCGCCGGGTGCAGGATGCAATTCGCTCAGCGTGTGCCATTCAAATTCCACGCCCTGCATTTTTTCGATTTCCGCTACGCGGCCCATCTGGTTGCCGGTGGCCAGCGTGAATGCCCAGCCTGCCTCATCAACGCGGCCGGTGCGGCCGATGCGATGGATATGCACTTCCGGGTCGGGGGTGACGTCGACATTGATCACGGCTTCGAGTTGCGCGATGTCCAGCCCGCGTGCGGCGACGTCCGTTGCCACCAAAACCGAGCAGCTGCGGTTGGCAAATTGAATCAGCA
>DMQT01000282.1:3472-4138 GCA_003455595.1 Betaproteobacteria bacterium | reverse complement strand
GGCTGACGCGTTCGCTGGCGCGCGAGTTGGGACCGGAAGTGCGCGTCAACGCAGTATCGCCCGGTCCGATTTTATGGCCGGAAGACGAAACACTGTTCGACGAGGTGTCGCGTCAGCGCATTATTTCCCACACCATCCTCAAACAGCCCGGCGAGCCGGAAGATATCGCGCGCGCGGTGCGCTATCTGGTGTCAGATGCGGGTTACGTGACCGGCCAGGTGATCACCGTAGATGGCGGGCGCAGCGTGCGGCTGTAAACCAGGCAATACCAGGGCGCTGTTTGCGGTGTTGTTGGTGCTGCCGGTGCGGATGTTTTGAATGCCGCGTTAAGTTGCTGTGCTTGCGGCGACTCATCTTCTTGTTATAAGGAGATGATCATGCGCGCTTTGTTGGTTGTCGTTTTAGCCTTGTTGTTACCCGGTGCAAGCCTGTCCGCCGAGCCGATGTGTACGGCGCAATCGGGTGCGGTCGCGCCGTGGGTGGTGGAGATATATACCTCGGAGGGGTGCAGTTCCTGCCCACCTGCGGATCGTTGGTTGAGCCGTGTGAAAGATCGCCGCGAACTGATGTCGCTGGCGTCGGTGGGCAAGGGTGAGTTGCGCTTTACCCCGCAAGCGCCGACCACGCCAAGCGCGTTGCTGCGCCATGGGGTGCTGGTGATTACCG
>DMQT01000282.1:0-3390 GCA_003455595.1 Betaproteobacteria bacterium | reverse complement strand
TTCGCCATGGGTGCTGGTGATTACCGACGCCCATACCAGTCTGCCGATTCAGGCGCTGGCGGCGGGTTGCTGAGTCGTTTCAAGGCCTGTCAGTACGATTTTCGTCGTGCGGGTTGGCATGGCCCTTGCCCTCCCGCTTGTCTTGCGCTGACGGCGCAGGCACGGCGCGTGCTGCCGGAGGGGGGCTAGCCGGTCCCGCCGGGCGCATGTCAGCTGCGTGCGGACGCGACTCGAAGGGACGCGGTTCAGATGGTCGCGGCGCAGGCGATGCCATTTCCGGGCGTGCTGGCAAGGCGTTTGTCGGTGGGTGCAGGCCCTCCGGGCGCGGCAGGGGCTGGTTAATGCGCGCGGGTGGCGGCACAACCGGGCTGGACTCAAACCGCTCAATCCGGGTTTGTGGCGGAGTGGGGCGAGATGCGGGCGCCGTAGCGGCAGGCTGATCCGGCCCGGATTGCGGGTGGTCAACGCGTGGGCGGCCAAATGTGTGGGGCGGTGGCGGCGTCCCTATTGCGGGCGATACAGCCTGAATGGGCTCGCGCGCACTTGGCACTGGCATGGCCTGTGCCGCAGGCGGGCGCGGTGCATCCGGTGTGGTCGGCTTGAAGCGGCGTGGTGGGGCGTCAAAGCGGCCCGGCGCTGGCTGCGGATTGCCGGGTTGTTCAACCCCTTTTTGTTGAATATCGCGTTGCGGTTCAATCGGGCGCGATCGCTCCATGCTTGCTGGTGCGACAGGCAGGGCGCGCGGGAAGAGGCGCATTCCCGGCGCGCTATTGTCCGGCAGGCGGCTACGGTTATCGGGCCCGCCGCGTTGGGTATCGGGCATCGTCTGGCGTGCGGGCGCGCCGAATGGGCTGGCTGCGGGCATGCCGGGTTGTTGCTGGATACGGCGCTCAGACTGTGATGCTGCATTGCGTTCCGGGCGGCGCACATTGACCACCGGGCGCTCGGATGCAGCGCGCGGTGGCGGCGCGGTACGCACGCCACCGGCCACCACGCTGACGGCAGTCGGCTGGATCGGTAGTGCGCCGTGTACCGGTTTCAAGGCATCCAGTTGACCGCGTCGCAGCGGTTCAGGGCGGATCGCGCCGTGGCCGAAGCGGCCTGCCGGTACGCCGAGCACCGCATCGGAAACCCGCGTGTTCTGGTAGTGAATATTCGTGATGTTGACCACATTGGTGTTATGAATCACCACGTTGTTGATGACGCGTGGGCCGCCCCAGCCTGCCCAGTGCGGCTTGCCGATGAAATTGCGCCCACCCCACCACGGCATCACTGGCTCACCCCAGCCGAGCGCCACCCAGCTAACTGCCGGGGCAGGCGAGCCGACACTGATCGATACGCGGCTGCCGTCTCCACCGTAGCCGAAGAAGGCGACCAGCGCAGGAGAGTAGACCGGGCGGATAACGCGCGGCCCGGGTGCCCACGCCCAGCGTTGATTGAAGCGTACCCAGCGCCCATAGTGGAACGGTGCCCAGCCCCATGGCGCGGCGTCGATCCAGCTCCAGCCGTAATACGGGTCGAGCACCCAGCTGCCGTCGCTATAGGGCGCCCAGTTGTCGGGCATACCCGACGGCATCCACACCGCGCCGTAATCCGGCTGCTGCTGCCACGCGCCATACCGGTCAAGGCTATCGGTGCCATACACCCCGGCGGGCACGTAGCGTGCGCTGATGGAATCCAGCTGCGCGTCGCTGCGGGCAAAATTCCAGCGATCCCACACGTCCAACGGTGGCGCGGCGCGGCTCAACATGATGGCACCGGTGTTGCCGTCAATTTCGAGTTCTTGCGCTTCGCCGATACGCTGGCGCTCGCCGTTGGCGCTGGTGATGTCGGCACTGCCCCCGCGCCGGGTAATAAAGCGCGTGCTGTCTGCGTCGACATCCAGCCGGTAATAGCCGCTGTGCGTAACGGTAAAAGCGGCATTGGGCGTGTCGATTTCCACCGTTGCACCGGCTGCCAACGTACGTAGATCAAACACGGCCTGGCCGGAAACGACCTTGAATTGCAGGAAATCCGGATCGTGCTCGACCAGTGCAATCTCCGCCTCTGAACCGCCGCGCAAGTACGCCTGGCTGCCAATTTGTAGTTCGAAGCTCGCACCCGCCGCCGCGTAGAGCGTGTCGCCTGCCGCCAGCGGCGTATTGAGCCGCGCCGTTACCCAATCAGGCGCACCGGTACGCCAGTACGAAACCTGTCCATCAATCAGGCCGAGGCGTGGAGGGGTGAGGCTATCGTCTGGCGACTCTGCCGAAGCAGGCGCGCCGAAGCTGAGAAAAGCGCTGAAAAGTGCGGTGGAAGCGAAACGTAACAGGGTGCGCATGATGGACTCCAATGGCAGGTGGGGCTTGCAGCGCTGATCAGATGCAGGGCGTGCTAACAGTGTAGTCAGCTAAGGCAGGGCAGGGGTGTCAGAGTGTAACGATGTGTAACCTGAACCGGTTCAGGCTTGTCGGCGTGCCGGACGCGCCGCAGGCTGTGCCACGCTCAGCGCCAGTTGTGCCAGCGCGTCCCATACGTCGCCGGCTTGCAGCCCTTTGATGGTGCGGTCGATGGCGGCGGCCGCACGCAAAGATTGCGTCAGCGCGGGCAGACTGACACGGGCAAGGGCTTGTTCAACCGGTGCCTGACGCGCATCCCACACCCCGGCGTCACGCATCAGTTTGGCCATCGGCTGCCCGCTCGCCTGACCCGCCTTGATGCGGGTCAGGCTGCGCAGTTCGCGCGTCAGCGTCCATAAAATCAGCACCGGTGTTTCACCTTCACCGCGCAGGCCGTCAAGCATGCGCATCAGACGCGGTGCGTCGCCCAGCAGCATGGCGTCGGCGAGTTTGAATACGTCGTAGCGTGCCACGTCGAGCACCGCTTCGCGTACCTGATCGAAGTCGAGTGGGCCGGGTGGGCATAACAACGCCAGTTTGCGGATTTCCTGCTCGGCGGCGAGCAGATTGCCTTCCACCCGTTCGGCGATGAAGCGTAGCGTCGGCGCGTCGGCCTGCAGCTGATGCGCTGCCAGCCGGGTACCGATCCAGCGCGGCAGCTGGTCGATATTGACTGGATTGACGGCGACAGTGACGCCGGTCGCTTCCAGCGCACCAAACCACTTCGCCGCTGTGGTCTGGCGATCGAGTTTGGGCAGGTTGATAAGGGTGACGGTATCGGGCGGCAGGTGCGCACAGTAAGCTTGCAGCGCTTTGCCGCCTTCCAGCCCGGGCTTGCCGCTGGGGATGCGGATGTCCGCCAGGCGGCGGCTGCCAAACAGCGACAGGTTGTCGCCCGCGGCAAGTAATTCGTCCCACTTGAAATGCGCTTGCACGGTATGGATTTCACGCTCGCTGTAGCCCGCTTTACGGGCGGCTGCGCGGATCAGATCGGCCGCTTCCAGCGCCAGCA
>DMQT01000145.1:4805-5110 GCA_003455595.1 Betaproteobacteria bacterium | reverse complement strand
GACTACCAAACCCGCTTCGACATTCCCCTGCTGACCCGGCGCCTGCTTGCCGCCACGGCCTGGGTGAAAAATCACGCCGATTGCCGCAGCTTGCCGCTCGGCTATTTTGGCGCCAGCACGGGCGCCGCTGCTGCGCTGCAAGCCGCCGCCGGACTGGGCGGGAAAATCACCACTGTCGTATCGCGCGGCGGCCGCCCCGATCTGGCCGGGACTGATGCGCTGAGCAGGGTGGCCGCCCCCACCCTGCTGCTGGTGGGCGGATTCGACGACGTGGTGATCGAGCTCAACCGCCACGCCGCCGCACA
>DMQT01000145.1:0-4667 GCA_003455595.1 Betaproteobacteria bacterium | reverse complement strand
CCCAGACCAGTTGAGCTATAAACGAACCTCCAATATAAATAAATACAAGGGGTGAACATGCAACCAGCACCCCCAGCCGTGTTTGTCGCCCATGGCCTGACCAAAACCTACTCCATGGGTGAGGTGGAAATACCAGCTTTACGCGGTGTTGATCTGGAAATTTACGAGGGCGAGTTTGTCGTCCTGCTGGGCCCTTCCGGCAGTGGTAAATCCACGCTGCTCAACATATTAGGCGGCCTGGATACACCTACTGCTGGCGAAGCGCGCTGGCGCGATCATAATCTGGCTACCGCCAATGAGCGCGAACTCACCAGTTACCGGCGCGAGCATGTGGGCTTCGTGTTCCGTTTTACAACCTCATCTCCAGCCTGACCGTACGCGAAAACGTGGCGCTACCCGCTCACGCCGGAAGCCGCGCTGCAACGGGTCGGGCTGGAACAGCGTATGAATCACTTCCCGTCCCAGCTTTCCGGCGGGGAACAGCAGCGCGTTGCCATTGCGCGCGCCATTGCCAAGCGCCCGGACGTATTGCTGTGCGATGAACCCACTGGCGCACTGGACTACCAGACCGGCAAAGTGGTGCTGGATGTCATCGCAAAAATCAATCAGGAACTCGGCACCACCGCCATCGTCATCACCCACAATGCCGCCATTTCCGGCATGGCGGACCGCATCATGCGTCTCGCCAATGGGCAGATTGTTGCGGTAGAACAAAATCCGCACAAAGTCACGCCTGCGGAGCTCTCCTGGTGAAGGCGCTCGATCGCAAACTGCTGCGCGATCTGGTCAGCATGAAAGGGCAGGCATTCACCATCGCCCTGGTCGTCGCGGCAGGCATAGGCGCGTTTATATCCCAGATTACGACTTATGACTCACTTAACTGGTCGCGCCAGTCCTATTACGAAACCACACGTTTCGCCCATGTCTTTGCCGATGTAAAACGCGCGTCCGACGCAATTATCAAGCAGATCGCGGAGATTTCAGGCGTGGCCGACGTATCAACCACTGTCATGTTCGATGTCACCCTGGATCTCCCCAATGTCGCCGAACCAGTGATAGGTCGCATGATAGGCCTGGCCGATTCCGGACAGCTCCGCCAGAACAAGCTTAGCCTCAGGCAGGGTCGCATGGTGGAGCCGGATCATGGCAACGAGGTGGTGGTTTCCGAAGCATTTGCCAAGGCGCGCAAATTGAAGCCCGGTGACCAGCTGGCCGCCATACTGAATGGCAAACGCGAGCAATTGTCGATTGTCGGTATCGTGCTCTCCCCGGAATATGTCTATGCCAGTCGTGGCGGCGTATTGCCCGATGATCGCGGCTTTGGTGTGTTCTGGATGAATCGGCAACGGCTGGCAAGCGCGTTCGATATGGAAGGTGCATTTAATCACGTCGTGCTGCGGATGAACGCGCGATCATCGATGCACTGGACAGATTGCTGGAGCCTTACGGCGCGCTTGGTGCACATGGCCGCGACGATCAGCTCTCCAACAAAATGTTGAGCCAGGAAATCAATGAAATGAAAACCATGTCGACCGTCTTTCCTGTCATTTTCCTCGGCGTGGCGGCATTCCTGCTCAATGTCGTGCTGTCGCGCCAGATCGCTACCCAGCGCGGCGAAATAGCCGCACTCAAGGCCATGGGCTACACCAACACCACAATCGCCGCGCACTACTTCAAACTGGTGCTGCTGATAGTCAGCCTCGGCATTCTCATGGGTGTGCTGCTCGGTGCGTGGCTGGGCTACCAGCTCACCTCGATGTATACGGCATTTTTTCACTTCCCCGAACTGATCTACCGCGTCCAGCCCTGGATACCGCTTGCTGCCGCCGGCATCAGCCTCGTTGCGGCTTTGGGCGGCGCACTCAACACCATGGCGCAATATCATGCGACTGGCACCGGCAGAAGCCATGCGTCCGCCTGCCCCCACCCAGTTTCATCGCATGCTGCTGGAACGGCTGGGCCTGGAAAAATTCCTGTCGCCGCAGCTACGCATGATTATCCGCACACTGGAGCGCCGTCCGCTGCGTACCTTGCTGACTGCATTCGGTATTGCCTGTTCCGTCGCCATTATCGTGTCAGGTACGTTCTGGCGTGACGCCATCGACTACCTCATTACCGTGCAATTCAGCCAGGCGGAACGTGAAGATGCGCAAATCGCGTTTACCAATCCAGTGAGCAAGCGCGGCCAATACGCCATTGTCCACTTTCCCGGCGTATTGTTCGCAGAAGGATCGCGCAGCGTACCGGTGCGATTGCGCGCCGGGCATTTGACCTATCTCACCGCAATCTCCGGCTTGCCCGAGAATGCCGAGAACTACGCCGACCGCTGGATGCCAACCAGCACCCCATCGCTATCCCGCCCAACGGCGTGCTGCTCACTGACCGGCTCGCGCAGAAACTCGGCATCCACCCGGGAGATCATTTGCAGGTGGAAGTGCTGGAAGGCAAGCGCATAAAAAAAGACGTGCTGGTAACCGGCGTGGTCAATGACATGTTCGGCCTCTCGGTCTACATGAACCTGCATACCCTGAACCGCTTGCTGGGGGAAGGCGACAACATCGCTTCGGTGGCGGTAGCGCTGGACCGCACTCGGCTTCAGGCATTCAACGCTGAAACCAAGGCTACGCCCAAAATTGCTACCGTGATTTTCAAGGCGTCTGCCTTGCAGAGCTTTGAGGAAACCTCAGCCAGGACTATTCTGGTTTTTACCAGTATCGTCACCGCATTTGCCGCCGCCATTGCTGTGGGTGTCGTCTACAACAGTGCCCGCATCGCCCTGGCTGAGCGTGCCTGGGAGCTCGCCAGCTTGCGCGTGCTTGGTTTCACCCGCCGCGAAGTATTCGCGCTACTGCTCGGCGAGCTGGGCGTGGAATTGATGCTGGCGATTCCGTTTGGCCTGTGGCTAGGCTACCTGCTATCGCTATTACTGGTTAGCCTGATCCACACCGAAACCATCGCGTTTCCGGTTATCGTAGCACCGCGAACCTACGCCTATGCCGCGCTGATCACCCTTGCCGCAGGCATAGTGAGCGCACTGATCGTGCGGCATCGCATTGATCATCTGGATCTGGTCGGCGTGCTCAAAACAAGAGAGTGAACATGAATGGAATCCGGATCAAACGAGGTTTGCTGATACTGCTTGGCCTCGCCGCCATTGCACTGCTGGTCTGGGCATTTCGCCCGCAGCCGGTGGCAGTGCCGGTGGCGTAAATCACCCGTGGCAATTTTCAGCAGGTGATCGAGGAAGACGGCAAAACCCGGATACGTGAACGCTATGTCGCCTCTGCACCGCTGATGGGGAAATTGCAACGGATCACACTGAAAGCGGGCGACCGGATTCAGCAGGATCAGCTCGTCGCGACTATCCTGCCGACTGCGCCGGCGTTGCTGGATTTACGTTCAGTCGCCGAGCTGATCTCACGTGTTAGTGCAGCGGTAGCCCAACAGGCAGGCGCTGCTGTCACGGTTGCGCGCGCCCAGGCTGCGCTGGAAAAAACCAGAGCCGACCTGAATCGCGCCCAAAAACTGGCCGCCAGCCGCTTTATCTCGACGGCACAGCTCGAACAATCCGAACTCGAAGTCAAGCTCAGCACCAAAGAGCTGGAAGCCGCGCAATATGCTGCCCGTGCCGCACAACACGATGTCGCCACTGCCCGCGCTGCCCTGCTGCAATCCAAAAATGGTGTGGGTGCCAGTACAGCGACAGGCAAGACATGGCAGATCATTTCGCCGGTAGCCGGAAAGGTGCTGAAGGTGATCCAGGAAAGCGAAAGCGTGGTGACGGTGGGCACGCCGCTGCTGGAAATCGGTAATCCTGAGGATATGGAAATTGTGGTGGACGTACTCACCAGCGATGCCACCCTGATCAAGCCGGGCGACGCCGTACAAATCAGGGGCGGCGATCAAGCTGCCCGCCTGCTGGGGCAAGTACGCCGGGTAGAGCCGTCCGCCTTCACCAAGGTTTCCGCCCTCGGTGTGGAGGAACAGCGCGTCAATGTCATCATCGATCTGATTTCCCCAGCGCAACAATGGCAGATCTTGGGCGATGGCTACCGGGTCGAGACGCGCATCATCGTCTTCAACACTGGCGATGCGGTGACAGTGCCGGTAAGCGCGTTGTTTCGCAAGGACGGCCAGTGGATGGTGTTTGTGATCACCGAAGGCCGTGCCCGATTGCGCAAGGTGAACATTTCGCGCCAGGGTGCCGGCGAAGCGATGGTCATCAGCGGCTTGCAATCGGGAGAACGGGTCGTAGTGTATCCAGGTGATCGCCTGGCGGACGGCAGCCGGGTGACGGTGCGCTAGCGTCGCAGTATTTCCACCACCGTCTCGTCATCCACCTGTGGGAAATCGCGGTAGAACTGCCCCACCGCCTGAAAGCTGAAGGGGGTTTCCAGACAGACGACGTCGTCGGCGTATTGCCGTACCTGATCCACGGTATCCGGCGGCGCCACGGGCACCGCGCACACCAGCCAGGCAGGCTGAAGCTCACGCAAGCCATGCAATGCGGCGATCATGGTGGCGCCAGTGGCGAGACCGTCGTCAACCACAATGACGATACGCCCGGCCGGGTCGATGGGCGGGCGCAGCGGCGTATATTCAGCACGCCGACGACGAATCGTGGCCAGCTGGCGCTGCTTTTCCTGCTCGATGTATTCCGGCGTAGC
>DMQT01000047.1:2420-3583 GCA_003455595.1 Betaproteobacteria bacterium | reverse complement strand
GTGATCATTCACCCGCTGACCGACCACCGGCGCCAGCTGCCGCTGGAAAAAAAGGGTCAGGAAATCGAAGCGCATGAAGACTTCATGCTGGTGATTTCGTACAACCCCGGCTACCAGACAGTACTGAAAGACCTCAAGCCATCGACCAAGCAGCGCTTTATCGGCATCAATTTCGATTACCCGGTTGAAATAATCGAACGCAAGATCGTCAAGAATGAAGTGCCTGAACTGAGCGACGCGCAAGTGGAAACGCTGGTCGCCACCGGGCGCCGCATCCGTACCCTGAAAGACCACGGGCTGGAAGAAGCTACCTCGACGCGCGCGCTGGTCTATGCCGGTAACATGATTGCCGCGGGCGTGGCGCCGGTGGAGGCCTGTCAGGTTGCACTGGTCAATCCTGTCACCGACGATATCGAACTGGCTGAAGCCATGATGGAAATCATCAAGGCACATTTTGCTTAAATGACCTCGCTAGAAACCCAGGCCGCCATTCAGCAGGAGCTGGCCGATCTCGAACACATCAGTTTCGTCGCGCACCGCGATACCAAAGAGGCACTCGCCGTCATAGAGACGCAGGGTGACGCCATCGCGCTGGAATGGACGCGCGCCTGCAAGGCTTTGTTTCAGCATGACCGCGACGCCGGCAAGGCCTTCATTCGCGGCAGTGCAGCGGCGCTGGAAGCCAGTGGTGAAGTGCTGCCGTGGACACGCCAGGCGCTGCGCTGCCTCGCCTGGCGTGGGTCGTGGAAAGCCGTCGATGGTTTCATGAGCCAGTTACCTGACGCATATCGGCTGTTGGGTGCCGAGGGCGAAGTGCGCTGGGCGGAGCTGGGGCTGGACTGGTGCGGCCGCCATCTGGATTCGGGCGTGGCGTATTTCCGCTGCCCGGTGGCCGATATGGCCGGTGAGCATGGTGTGCGCGGCGTGGAAGAACTGGTGCTGCCGGGCGAGGCCTTGTTCAGCCAGCGTCGCCTGGCGTTGGGCACCTATCTGGGCGGCGCGATCCGCGTGCGTAACCTGTTGGGTGTCGACGCGGTGTTGCCGTGGGCGCGGCAGGGCGCGGATATTCTGCAAGCCGGGCGGCTGCGCGGCGAGGCGTTCTTCAAGCTCGAATCCGAAGAAAGCATGGCGATGCTGCTGGAAAACCTGCCGGGTTTTCGCAC
>DMQT01000047.1:0-2230 GCA_003455595.1 Betaproteobacteria bacterium | reverse complement strand
GAAGAAGCGATCCTCGCGTTGCTCCATACGGCAGGCCACCTGGCGTGTTATTCGTATGAACGGCGCTACATCGAGGCGCTGTTCCAGGAAGTCGGGCGCGATCACCCGCCCATGGACGCCGATCAGCGCATCACCTGGCGGCCTCTGTTCGCGGCGTTTGGCGAGGATATGCTGCGTTTTCAGTTGCTGTTCGACCTGTGCGAAGACCTGCGCGTGGATGCGGCGATTGCCCGGCGCGTGCCGAATTACCTGGTGCGACTGCTCGCGGCAGCCGATGCGGCTCCCCTGCCGGTCAATGCTGCGCAGCCGTATTTTGTACTGGCGCGCGATACGCTGCGCTGGACGGTGCAGGGCGCGCCGGATAACGAATCCATGGACGCGTTTCATCCTTTGCTGAGTGACGATGCCAGCATCGTTGATGCATTCCGCATCGCCAAACAGCTCTACGCCGGAACGTCCTTGCCGCCCATCACTTTGCCCGAGCGCGAACACGCCTATCTGCCGGGACGTTCGCCGAATGCAGCACGGCCCGTGTACCCACGGCGGGCGCTGGATCAGGCCGAGTTCGGCACCGGTACAGAGGACAAGGATGATGTCGTCAAAAACCAGGACATCAGACCCAATCCGGAAAAGCGCGAGATTCCTAAACAGGCTGCGGGCGAAGACCCTGATTTCGATATACCGCCGGAAGAAACCACTGGCTCGGGCGGTCGTGTCGGCGTCGGTATTCCCCAGCCCGCACACGTTATCGGCCATGCCAAGGGTGCGGAATACAGCGAAAAGGGCAAGCCCTATGCCGAATGGGATTACCGCGACGGGCGCTACAAGCGCAACTGGGCGTGGGTGCAGGAAAAGGAATTGACCGAGCTGGACGGCAACGAGGCCGCCAAATTGCTGACGCAGTACGCACCGGCGCTGAAGCGCTTGAAACGTGCGATACAGACGCAAAAACCGGCGCGCATGGCTCCCAAACGGCGGCAGTTCGATGGCGACGAACTTGATCTCGAAGCGACCATCGCCTATATCGCAGAAAAGCGCGCGGGCATGTCGCCCAAGGCTAATATTTACCGCCAGCGCATGATGCTGCACCGTGACACGGCGGTGACGCTGCTGGCAGATATTTCCACCTCCATCATGCAGCAGTGCCCGGAAGGCGGCGGGCGTATCGTCGACCGCATCCGCGCGGGCATGCTGTTATTCGCCGAGAGCATGGAGGAGGTGGGCGACCCGTACAGTCTGGCGGGGTTTGCGTCTAAATACCGCGACAACGTCAGCTATTACAGCATCAAGGGCTTCGATGATCGCCTCACGCCGCATGTGCGTGCGGTATTGGGCGGGCTGTCCGGGCGTCTGGCCACGCGCATGGGCGCCGCGATACGGCATGCTGTCACCGGTTTTGACCATGCGCCATCGCAGCGTCGCCTGTTGCTGATATTGTCGGATGGCCGTCCGGCTGATTATGACGACGGCGGCGACGAGCGCTACCTGCACGAAGACACGCGCATGGCGGTGAAAGAGGCGGTGGACGCCGGCGTGCACCCGTTCTGCATTACCCTCGATGCCGGCGGCAGCCAGTATCTGCCGCAGATCTTCGGTGCCGGGCATTATCTGGTGCTGGATCATATCGACGACTTGCCGAAGAAATTGCCCGAAGTCTATTTGCGGCTACGCAAATGAGCAGCCTGCCCACGCGCAAAGCCACTTTCATTGGTGGTGCCAAATACCGCCGCAAGACTTATGGCAGCAATCATCCGTTAGCGATCCCGCGCGTGTCGCTGACGCATGAACTGATACAAACCTATGGCGCCCTCAGCAATGCGGAATTCATGGAGGCACGCAAGGCCGCCGATTTCGAGCTGGAATGGTTCCATACACCGGCATACGTGTCGGCGTTCAAACGTGCTGAAGTGTTGGGACGGGTGAGCAACCCGGTGCGCCAGCGCCACAAGCTCGGCACGCTTGAAAACCCATATTTCGAGCAGTTTTTCACTGTGCCAGCGACCGCGACCGGCGCCAGTATTCAGGCGGCAGAAGTGGTCATTGGCGGGCGTATCGGCTTTAATCCGGCCGGTGGCATGCACCACGCACGCGCCGATCAGGCGCTGGGTTTCTGCTATTTCAACGACCCGGTGCTGGGCATCATGCGCCTGCGCCGCGAGGGCTGGCGCGTGTTGTACGTGGACATCGATGCGCACCATGGCGACGGCGTGGAAGCGGCTTTTCTCGATGA
>DMQT01000168.1:6670-8902 GCA_003455595.1 Betaproteobacteria bacterium | reverse complement strand
ACGCCGCCAGCCTTGGCCTCACACTTGTTACCAATAACGAGGCGGATTTCAGAGATTATCCCGGTCTCTTAGTCGAAAACTGGATCTGATCAATACGGACACAACGCATGGCCACTGATACATGAACCTCGACTATGCCACTCTCGACCTGCTGCGCCAGAACCACCCGGCCTGGCGGCTGTTGCGCTCGGATCACGCGCCGCTGGTGGCGAGTTTTCTTGAGCGTGCATTCATTGCGCCCAATGTGCGGGGATGGCGCAAGCGGATCTGACAGAGGCGCTGGAAGACGAGCTGTTTGCGTTGCGCGAGCAGCTGGGCGCAGAGGCCTTCCCTAAGTCCGCGTTGGATTACCTTAACGACTGGGCGCATATCGAGAAAGGCTGGCTGCGCAAATTTTACGCACAAGGCTCGGACGAACCGCAGTTCGACCTGACCCCGGCGACCGAGAAAGCGATTGTCTGGCTGGGCACGCTCACGGCGCGCAGCTTCGTTGGCACCGAGTCGCGCCTGCTCACGCTGTTCGATCTGCTCAAGCAAATGAGCGAGGGCACCGAGACCGACCCACAGGCGCGTATCACGGAACTGCACAAACGGCGCGACGAGCTCGACGCTGAAATTGCCCGTGTGGTCGCCGGTAACATACCGCTACTCGACGACACGGCGCTGAAAGATCGCTTCCAGCAGTTCATGGCGCTGGCGCGTGAATTGCTTACCGATTTTCGCGAAGTGGAGCACAACTTTCGCGGGCTGGATCGGCGCGTACGCGAACGCATTGCATTGTGGGAAGGCGCAAAAGGCGCGCTGCTGGAAGACATCATGGGCGAGCGCGATGCGATTGCCGATACCGATCAGGGACGGAGCTTTCGTGCGTTCTGGGATTTTCTGATGTCCAGCAGTCGTCAGGAAGAACTGTCGGCGCTGCTTGATCGCGTCTTGAGCCTGCCACCCGTGGCCGAACTGAAGCCCGATGCGCGTACGCGCCGCGTGCATTACGACTGGCTGGAGGCAGGCGAGCACACCCAGCGCACGGTGGCGCAGCTGTCACAGCAGTTGCGGCGCTTTCTCGACGACCAGGCCTGGCTGGAGAACCGCCGCATCATGGATATCCTGCACGGCATCGAAGCCAAGGCATTGGCGCTACGGGATGCACCGCCAGCGGGTGAGGTGATGTAGATTGCGGATACGGCTGCCGACATCGAATTGACGATGGAACGACCACTCCATACACCGACCATCAAACCGTTGATTGCCGATATTGAATTGGAATCAGGCGACGTCGAAATGGATGCGGCTGCGCTGTATGCGCAGGTGGTGATAGACAAGGCACAGCTGGCGCGGCATATCCGTCACGCCTTGCAAGAGCGTGCGCAAATCACCCTGCGCGAGTTATGTGAGATGCAGCCATTGCAGCAGGGTTTGGCAGAGTTGGTGGCGTACCTGCAACTAGCGGGCGACAGCTTCAAGAGCGTGGTGGATGAAGCCACGATTGACACCATCGCCTGGCACCGTGTCGCGGCGGATGGTGAGAAACAGGTGAAGCAGGCACAGTTGCCACGCGTGATTTTTGTGAGGTGATGATGGTAGAACAAGCACTTGAAAATCCCGTAGCAACGGGTGATTTATCGGCGTTGGTCATTAATTTGCTCAAAGGCGTGATCTATCAGGAAATGGACGCGGTGTTGTGGAACGTTTTGCTCAACTTGCAAGCACGGGTGCGTGACTATGTGGCGGTGCTGGGTCTGGAACTGGTGCTGGACGAGGCCGAGGGCTATGCCTTCCTGCGCGCGCGCGCCAGACCAGCGAAGACGATGCAATAGCCAAGCTGCCGCGCCTGGTGGCACGGCGTCCGCTGTCGTTCGCAGTGAGCTTGCTGCTGGCACTGCTGCGCAAGAAGCTGGCCGAGTTCGACACGAGCGGCGGCGACACCCGTCTCATTCTCACCCGTGATGAAATTGTCGAATTGATTCGGGTGTTTTTGCCTGAGAGCAGTAATGAGGCCAAGCTGATTGATCAGATTGATGCCCATCTGAACAAGGTCGTCGAACTGGGATTCCTGCACAAGCTTAAACCGGGCACCGGCCAAACGGCGGTATTCGAAGTGCGGCGCATCCTCAAGGCGTTCGTCGATGCACAATGGCTGGCGGATTTCGATGCCCGACTGGCTGCGTACCAGACCCAGCTACAAACCGGATCGAAAGGCGCTGGCGATGAATGACGGGCAAACCCCCGGCC
>DMQT01000168.1:6362-6592 GCA_003455595.1 Betaproteobacteria bacterium | reverse complement strand
ACCTGGAAGTGTTCAACTGGGGCACCTTTGATGGTCGCGTGTGGGCGCTGCACCCGAATGGCAAGAACGCCTTGCTCACCGGCGACATCGGCTCGGGCAAATCGACACTGGTCGATGCGGTCACGACGCTGCTGGTCCCAGCGCAACGCATCGCCTACAACAAGGCCGCCGGTGCGGATAGCAAGGAGCGCACGCTGCGTTCCTACAGGCTCGGGCATTACAAGTCCGAA
>DMQT01000168.1:0-6278 GCA_003455595.1 Betaproteobacteria bacterium | reverse complement strand
CAACAGCTATTCGGTGATCTTGGGGGTGTTTCATAACGCGGGCTATGACCAGACCGTGACGCTGGCACAGGTGTTCTGGATGACGGAGCGCCAGGGCCAACCGGCACGCTTCTTCGTCTGCGCGGAACACGCCTTGTCGATTGCGACAGACTTCGCCCAGTTCGGCTCGGACATCGCGCAACTGAGAAAAAAGCTGCGCGGACTGGGCGCGGACGTGTTTGACAGCTTCCCACCCTACGGCGCATGGTTTCGTCGGCGTTTTGGCATAGATAACGAACAGGCGTTAGAGCTGTTCCATCAAACTGTGTCGATGAAGTCAGTCGGCAATTTAACCGATTTTGTGCGTAGCCATATGCTTGAGCCCTTCGCAGTCGAACCACGTATGCAAGCGTTAATTGCTCACTTTGACGATTTGAACCGTGCGCATGGGGCAGTACTAAAAGCCAAGCACCAGGTGGCATTACTCACGCCGCTGGTGGCAGATACTGACCGTTATGCCACGCTGAGTGCCGCAGTTGAAGCGTACCGCGCCAACCGTGAAGCGTTGCGAGCCTATTTTGCCGAGCTGAAACTGGGCTTGCTGGATAAACGTAATGCGAACTTGGCGGATGACTGGCGGCGGCAAGATGCGCAGGTGCAACAACTCACCACGCGCCGCGCCACATTGCAGGCGCAAGAAGGCGAACTCAAACGCAGCATTGCTGATAACGGTGGTGATAGGCTGGAACGCTTGAAGGCGGAAATTCATAATCAGGCGCAAATTAAAGCAGCGCGAGAACGCAAAGCCGAGCGTTATGCTGAACTGGTGCGGGTGCTGGGCGAAACGCCAGTTGCGGATGCAGGCAGCTTTAGCCATCAACGCCAGCGTTACGCTGCCCTCAGTGAAACGGCGCAAACCGAAGACAGCCAATTGCAAAATGAACTGACCGAGCACGGTGTCAGTTTGCGCCAAGGCAAGCAAACCCACGATGAGCTGAGTGTCGAGATTAACAGCTTGAAAGCGCGGCGCAGCAATATCCCCGCCGCACAGGTGGCGATGCGTGCGGCAATGTGCGCGGCACTGATTTTGAATGAAGCGGATATGCCTTTTGTCGGTGAGCTGCTGCAAGTGCGTGACGATGAGCGTGATTGGGAGGGCGCGGCGGAACGCCTGCTGCGCAATTTTGGTTTGTCGCTGATTGTGCCTGATACACACTATGCGCAAGTTGCAGCGTGGGTAGATAGCACGCATCTTGACGGGCGTTTGGTGTATTTCCGCGTGCGCCCCAGTGTGCGTATCGAGTTGCCTGTGTTGCACCGTGATGCGTTGGCACGCAAGCTGCTGATTAAAAAGGACAGTCCGTTTTATGATTGGCTGGAGCGCGAGCTGACGCGGCGTTTTGATGTGGCGTGTTGCGCAACCGCTGAACAGTTTCGCCGTGAGACCCGCGCCATGACGCGGGCGGGGCAGATTAAAACGGGCGATGAGCGGCATGAAAAAGACGATCGCCACAGGCTGAATGATCGCAGTCGCTTTGTATTGGGCTGGCAAAATACGGACAAAATTGCGGCATTGCAAACGAGTGCGACTAAGCTGGAAGCGCAATTGGGGGAATTGGGTAGTCGTATCGGCCATATTCAGTCCGCGCAAAAAACCCTCAAACAACGGCTGGATGCGCTGTCCAAACTGGATGAATATACCGATTTCAGTGAACTCGACTGGCAATCACTGGCCGTCAGCATCGCCCAGCTCCTGGATGAACAACACCAACTGGAATCCACCTCCGATGTGCTCAAGCAACTGGTGGCGCAGCTGCATCAGCTGGTTGATACCTTAAAAACCACAGAAGTTGCGTTGGATGAGCATAAGGTGCAGCGTGCCAAAATTGAGCAGAAACAACAGGATGTTCAGATTTTGCAGGCGCAAACGCAGGCTGTCGTGGATGAGCCTGCGTTTGCGCAAGCGGCGGCTAGATTCTCGCAATTGGATGCTGTTTACGTCGAGGTTATTAGTGAACATCAACTGACAGTTGAATCGTGCGATAACCGCCAAAGTGAACTGCGCGACTGGTTGCAAAAACAGATAGATAACGAAACCAAAAAACTCGCTACCTTGGGTGAGCGCATCGTCAAGGCGATGACTAGTTATAACGAAGTCTACAAGCTGGAAACTGCCGAAGTCGATGCCAGTATTGCCGCCGCTCACGAATACAAAACCATGCTGGATGCGTTGCAGTCTGATGATTTGCCGCGTTTTGAAGCGCGGTTCAAGGAATTGTTGAATGAGAACACCATACGCGAAGTGGCGAATTTTCATTCGCAGCTGGCGCGTGAACGCGAAACCATCAAGGACAGAATTGCGCATATCAACGAATCGCTCACGCAAATTGACTACAACACGGGGCGTTACATCGTGCTCGAAGCCCAGCCCACGCCCGATGCCGACATCCGCGATTTTCAGACGGAATTACGTATTTGTACCGAGGGGGCAATGACAGGCTCTGAAGATACGCAATATTCAGAAGAAAAATTTCTCCAGGTCAAGCGCATTATCGAACGCTTCCGTGGGCGTGAAGGGCAATCGGAGCAGGATAAACGCTGGGCGGCCAAAGTCACCGATGTGCGCAACTGGTTTGTGTTCGCCGCCAGTGAATGCTGGCGTGAGGACGATAGCGAGCACGAGCATTATTCTGATTCTGGCGGTAAGTCAGGCGGGCAAAAAGAGAAGCTGGCTTACACCATCCTGGCGGCGAGTCTGGCTTACCAGTTCGGTCTGGAATGGGGTGCGGTGCGCTCGCGCTCGTTCCGTTTTGTGGTCATCGACGAAGCCTTTGGGCGCGGTTCCGATGAATCGGCGCAATACGGCCTGCAATTGTTTGGCCAACTCAATCTACAACTGCTGATTGTCACGCCGTTGCAGAAAATCCACATTATTGAACCGTTCGTTTCCAGCGTCGGATTTGTCCACAATGAGGCAGGCCGCGCCTCTATGCTGCGCAATCNNTATCGGAAAGAGAAAGCGGGAATCGCGGGATGAGCTGGACCCAGCCGGCCGACTTGCGCGCCCAGGTAAAAAAGCTGTGGGATAGCGGCGCACTGCTGTCCAGCCTGGTCACGGGCGCGTCGCTGTTCCCGAAGCGTTTATTGCTCAAGGGTCCCACCTCGGCTGAGATGGCCGATCGCTTTGATGAGGTGCGCAACTGGATCGGCACACTTCGGGGGCTGCCGCACTGTCGGGTAGAGATGCGGGAATTCAGGCACCGGGTGTTCGGCGCAAACGCTGTGCCGCAAGCGATATGGATCGATTCCGACGAAGATGCCTTGGCGCTGATAGGCAAGCGCCAGGAAGTGGCCCGGTTTACTCTGCTGATCGAGATGACGCGCATGCGCCAGCCGCCATTGCTGGCCTGGCTGGCGAAACGACCGCTGCGCGCCTTGGCGCTGGTCGACGAATGGCATCGACTGCTGGAAATCGTCGCCTGGCTAGCGTGTCATCCACGTCCTGACGTGTATTTAAGGCAGGTAGACATTCCGGGCGTACACAGCAAGTTCATCGAAGCGCAGCGCAGCGTACTCAGCGAGTTGCTGGATAGCGTCCTGCCCCCCGAGGCCTTTGATTCGAGCGCATCGGGCGCAAGTCAATTCTGCAAGCGCTATGGGTTTTGCGACAAACCGTTGCGCATCCGGCTGCGTGTTCTTGACCCGGTGCATGCGCTGTTGCCGGGCACCCAGATCCAGGACATCAGCCTGGATGCCGACAGCTTTGCCCGACTCGATACCCATGTCACACGGGTTTTCATAACCGAAAACGAAATCAATTTCCTCGCTTTCCCGCAGCTCAAGGACAGCTTGGTCATCTTCGGTGCGGGCTATGGTTTCGAGATGTTGCGCAACGCCGAATGGCTTGCGCGCTGCCGTATCCATTATTGGGGCGATATTGATACCCACGGCTTCGCGATCCTCGATCAGCTGCGTAGCCAGTTCGACCAGGTAACGTCGTTTCTGATGGATCGCCGTACTTTGTTGGCATTCGAAGCGCAATGGGGTGAGGAAGCGCGCCCAACACTGCGCAACCTCCCCCGACTGAATTCGGATGAAATGGCTCTCTACGATGATTTGCGCGACAACCGCATCCGCAAGAATCTGCGGCTTGAGCAGGAAAGAATCGGCTTCAACTGGGTGGCGTCGGCGTTATTGGCACTCCGGTAGTTTCTCCTCTTTACGCCGCTAGCCGGTTCAACTCACCCCACCCCGCCGCCCCCAGTATCGCCTGCATCGCTTTGCGCGCACGGTACACGCGCACCCACACGTTGGCTTCGCTGATGCCGAGGCGCTGCGCGACCTGTGCAGCGGGTTCGCCGTCGATTTCGCGGGCATAAAACACCGCTGCGGTACTGTCTGGGATGCGGCTGAAAGCCTGCTCCATGCTGCCGCGCAGTTGCTGCATCTCGACCTGTTTTTGCGGGCTGGGCAGCAGGCTGTCGGCGATGTCGTGCAGGCTATGGGCATCAGGCTGGTTGTCGAGCCAGTTGTCGCCGTCGTCGGTGTCGATTGACACGTGTCGGCCGTGCTGGCGGAAGGCGTCCATCATCTTGTGTTTGAGGATGCCGACCAGCCACACGCGATAGGCAGATCGCCCGGCGTAATCGGCGCTGGACTGCAACGCGGCGAGCAGGGTTTCTTGCACCAGATCGTCGGCAAGGTGGGCGTCACCGAGTTTTTTGATGGCATAGCCATACAGATAATCGCGGTGACTGGCGGCGGCGTGGGACGGGTGCATGGCGGGCTCCTGACAGATTTGTTTTTGCTGACAGTGCCCAGTCTAGAGAGGGATAATCACAGGCGAATCGCACCAACATATCGTTTTCATAACAAAATCCTGAGGTCATATGTCAGTTTCGCCCCCGCAAACACGACCTAAGCGTATGGATAATTTGCATGAATGCCGCGCCCTGGTGGTGGAAGATACCGCCGATATTGCCCAGCTGATTCGCCTGCATCTGGAAGACTTGGGGCTGGTTGTGAGCTGTGCGGGAGATGGCTTGAGCGGACTGGAACAGGCGCGCAGCGGGGCGTTTGATCTGATCGTGCTGGATGTGATGCTGCCCGGCATGAACGGGTTGGAGGTGTGCCGGGCAATCCGCGCCGACGCCACGCGTTACACGCCGATACTGATGCTGACCGCGCGCGCCAGCGAGCTTGACCGGGTGGTGGGGCTGGAACTGGGCGCGGACGATTATCTGGGCAAGCCGTTCAGCATTCCCGAGTTGCAGGCACGCGCCAAGGCGCTGTTGCGGCGGGCGGAAAAAATGCGCGGTGCGGAGGTTGCTGCCGCACCAGAACAGGTGCGCGTCGGCGACATGCTGATCGATACCTCGCGCCACGAGGTGCGCCTGAACGGCAAGTCTATTGCGCTGACGGCCAAGGAATTCGATCTGCTGCTGTTTCTGGCGCACAACCCGGGACGCGTCTACAGCCGCGCGCAACTGCTCGACGCGGTGTGGGATACCACGCTCGAATCCTACGAACACAACGTCAATACGCATATCAACCGGCTGCGCGGCAAGGTCGAGGCCGACCCTGCCAATCCGCGCTATATCGTCACCGTGCGCGGTGTCGGTTATCGCTTTGCCGACCCGCATGCGGCTTAGATTTGACAGCCTGCGCGCGCGCATCACGGGGCTGGTGGTGGTGTTCTGCGTCCTCATCGCGGCGATTTTCACCCTCGCCGTGCACTTTGCGCACAGCGCTTATTACGATGAACTGCGCCAGCAGCAAGGGCTGGCGTTTACCCACAATGTGGCGATGATGTACCCGGAGCTGGGGCAGTTTGAGCACATCCAGCGTGCACAAATTGAAAACCAGTTCGAGCAGATGCTGTTGCTGGAACCGTCAAGTGCATTGTATTTAATCGACACCCAAGGCCAGGTACGTGCGGGTTACACCAAACAGCGCTCCATCGGCAGTAGTGGCACGGTGTCGCTGGTGCCCATCAAGCAATTGATGGACGTGCCGCAGGGCAAGACGGTGCTGGGCGACGACCCGGATTTTCCCGGCATGAAAAGCCTGTTTGCCGCCGCGCCGCTGTACGACGGCAGCGCGCAATCGGGCTATCTGTACATGCTGATGCGACCGCAGGAAGCCATGACCGGCCAGCTGCTCGCTGCCAGCTACGCCAACCGTACCGCGCTGGCGGTGGCACTGGGCGCGACGCTGCTCAGCGCCCTGTTCGTGCTGGTGGTGATGGGGCAGATTACCCATCCGCTGCGGCAACTGGCACGCGCCGCCGACCAGGTGCG
>DMQT01000084.1:2853-3416 GCA_003455595.1 Betaproteobacteria bacterium | reverse complement strand
ACGCTTATCGCCACCATGCTGCTGGGCGGGCTGATACTGCATACGGCCGGTACCGGCGCGATGATTTATCCGCTGGTGCTGGGCGGCGTGTCCATCATCGCCTCGGTCATTGGCACCTATTTTGTCAACGCGCGTGAGGGCGGCAAGATCATGAACGCCCTGTACCGCGGGCTGATCGTGTCCGGCGTGCTCGCTGCCATCGCGTTTTATCCGGTGACGCAATGGCTGATGGCCGATAACGGCAGCTACAGCGTGATGAGCCTGTACCTGTGCGCATTGGTCGGGCTGGCGCTGACGGCGGCGATGGTGCTGATTACCGAGTATTACACTGCCACCGAATACGCGCCGGTACGCCACATCGCGCAGGCATCCACCACCGGCCATGGCACCAACGTGATTGCCGGGCTGGGCGTGTCGATGCGTTCAACTGCTGCACCCGTGCTGGCAGTGTGTGCCGCCATTCTGGTGTCGTATTCGCTGGCCGGGCTGTATGGCATTGCCATTGCCGCTACCGGCATGCTGTCGATGACCGGCATTATCGTGGCGCTGGATGCGTATGGTCC
>DMQT01000084.1:1295-2652 GCA_003455595.1 Betaproteobacteria bacterium | reverse complement strand
CGCAACATTACCGATCCGCTCGACGCTGTTGGCAACACCACCAAAGCCGTCACCAAGGGCTACGCGATTGGTTCGGCCGGATTGGCTGCGCTCGTATTATTTGCTGACTACACCCACACCCTGCAACACGCGGGCAAGCTGGTGGAGTTTTCGCTATCTGATCCTGCGGTCATCGTCGGCCTGTTCATCGGCGGCATGGTGCCCTATCTGTTCGGTGCCATGGGCATGGAAGCGGTGGGTCGCGCTGCGGGTAGTGTGGTCGTGGAGGTACGGCGTCAGTTCAAGGAAATTCCCGGCATCATGGCGGGTACCGCCAAACCGGATTATTCCAAGGCGGTGGACATGCTCACCCGCGCCGCGATCAAGGAAATGATGATCCCGTCGCTGCTGCCGGTGCTGGTGCCGATCGTCGTGGCATTGGGCATCAGCGCGCTGATGGGACCGGGGGAGGGCACCAAGGCGCTCGGCGGCGTGCTGATGGGTTCGATTGTGACGGGTATTTTTGTTGCCATCTCCATGACCACCGGCGGTGGCGCGTGGGACAACGCCAAGAAATACATCGAAGAGGGCAATTTCGGCGGCAAGGGCAGCGAAGCCCACAAAGCGGCAGTGACCGGCGACACGGTGGGCGACCCCTACAAGGACACCGCTGGCCCGGCGATCAACCCGCTGATTAAAATCATCAACATCGTGGCACTGCTGATCGTGCCGTTGCTGCCGACGGTGGCCAGTGATGCGAATCAGATGCCTGCCGCAGTGCCTGCGCCGGTTTCAGCGGTGGCGCCAGGAGCACTGCCCGCGCCGGTTTCCGTGGCTGCGCCCGCAGCCCTGCCTGCAAATGCCGACATGGCTTCCGTCACGGTGGAAAATGGCGTGGTGAAATTTTATTTCGCCAGCGGCAGCGCCACTGTTGCTGAGGGCGCAGGCAATGCCCTGGCGGATGTGGTCAGCGGCGTAACGGCGGGTAAAAAGGCCGTGGTGAGTGGCTTCCACGATGCTTCGGGTGATCCGGCCAAAAATGCGGAACTGTCCAAGCAGCGCGCCATGGCCGTGGCAGCCGCATTGAATGCAGCGGGTGTACCGGATGATAAGATCGAGTTGCGCAAGCCTGCTGATACAACCGCAGGCGGCGATGCAGCGCAGGCGCGGCGAGTGGAGGTTACACTGGAGTAAGTCTGGCTCGCCCAATAAAAAACCCGCTGCGGCGGGTTTTTTATTGGGTATCGGTAATGCGTGGTTGGTTCAGGATTTTTGGCTGGGAATTCGTTTGATGGAAAAATCGCATTTCGTGGTTGGTCAATGTTTCCAATCGACCCGAAATGGTCTGTCAGGCTGATCGTATCGAATGTCTGGTTAT
>DMQT01000084.1:0-1257 GCA_003455595.1 Betaproteobacteria bacterium | reverse complement strand
GGTTATTCGCCCTTTGTTGCACGGGAAATCAGGATTGCTGGAGCGAATGACTGCTTCTCAAAAATCTGACAGGCAGCATCCGAACCTCAGCAGTCTGTCGCACCCTCCCCTTGAAGGTCTGCAATGCAGCGGACACCGGCCGTCCAGAACGTCCGCCATCCTGTTTCAACTGCTAAACGTTGGTCTGTTCCGCTATATCCAGCGCATCATCCACCTCGATCCCGAGATAGCGTACCGTGCTTTCCAACTTGCTGTGGCCGAGCAGAAGCTGGATGGCGCGAAGGTTTTTGGTACGCCGGTAGATCAGCGTGGCCTTGGTCCTGCGCATCGTGTGGGTGCCATAGGCTGAAGATTCTAGTCCTATGGACGCAATCCATTTGTCGACGATTCTGGCATATTGCCGTGTCGAAATGTGGGGCGATGCATGCACGCGGCTTGGAAACAGGTACTGCTCCGGCTTGAGCTGAGCCTTGGCTATCCAGTTGCCGATAGCATCACGAGTCTGCTCGGTGATTTCGAACTGGACCGGCCGTTGGGTCTTGCGCTGCATGACAATGGCGCGTGCTGCAATCTGACTACCGTGGGCAATATCCTTGACACGAAGCGCAACCAGATCACAGCCCCGCAATTTGCTGTCGATGGCCAGGTTGAACAGCGCCAATTCTCGTGTGCGTCTCGCAAGTTGCAGGTGAATGCGAATCGCCCAGATTTCCTTCAGTTTCAAGGGTGGTTTCTGGCCTGATAACTTACCTTTGTTCCAGGGCGTGTGACCCTGTTCGGTATTGGGAATGGCATCCATGATGTGCTCCTCAACGGTGTGAACGGAGTTCCATTCATAGAGCTTTTAGTGGTTGATGTCATGCCCTACTTGGGTGACGAGCGCACTGGTGGTAAACCCGGACGCGGCTCGGAAAAAATACCCTTCGTCGCGGCAGTGAAAATGTGTGATGCCGCTGCGCGGTAGACGGGGTTGTTCAGAGCATCCTTAGCTATCAATCTGACCAGAGCGGGAAGCCTCAATCTCGTTGTTGCGGTGTTCGGGCAAGCAAATGGTCCAGTGCGGACTTGAGCTCGCCTGCCTCCAGCTAGTCACTCAGTTGCGCAATATTTCCCAGCTCTGCGCGGTTGAATTCTCGCATGACCTCGCGCGTAATGAATAATGGGTAGCATCTTGGGTCAATATAATCGTCCGTTACTCTACAGATAGACAAATGTTATTTTGCTACGAGCTATGCTATAAACTAGAAATCAACCAAG
>DMQT01000299.1:1327-3818 GCA_003455595.1 Betaproteobacteria bacterium | reverse complement strand
TGAGCTGGTAACTCGCATCGGCCTGCACGCCATTCGCCACACTGCTGCGCAGCACGCGCGAGGCCACGCCGGTGTAGATCAGGTCACCCGCGATATCCGGCTCGAACAGTACGCGTGAATAGCGGCTGAAACCGGCCACTTGATAACTGATCTTGTCGCCTAGCGTGCCTTGCAACGCCAGAATGCCATAGCGCGTAGTCTCGCGCTGGCGTTCGTCGAGATTGGCCGACGGATAGCTGGGCACGCCAATCAGTGTGAAATTCTGCGTCAGGCCGGGCGTATTCGGAATCTGGAACTTGTTGTCCGAGCTACCCAGTATCAGGCTCAGGCGTGCGCTGTCGCTGAGCAGATACGACAGATAACCGAAGCCTTTGCTTTGGCGGGTGGTGTCGTGCAGGGCGTCACGCGATGCGGTCGGGTTCTCGATGCCGAGGTCGTTTTTCAGCAGCGAGGCGTTGAAGTAATAGCTCAGGCGGTCTTTGTGACCGCTGATCTCGCCGCCGATTTCGCGGCTGTTATGGCTGCCCACCGTGACGCCGATGCGGCCGCCGTTGTCAAACGCGCCGCTCTTGGTATGAATATCCACCACCCCCGCCGTGCGGTAGCCGTATTGTGCGGGCAGCGCGCCGGTGAGCAGGTTGATGCTGTCGGCAAAGCGGGTATCGAGTGATTGACCAAAGCCGCTGATGGATTCCGGCACGATGATGTCATTGATGCGGTACTGCACGTTGCCGTGGTCGCCGCGAATGTGCAACTGGCCGTAGGAATCCTGCGTCACGCCGGGCGCTTGCAGCAACACCTGATTGAGCGGCGTGCTGGCACCCTGCGGCAGGTTGGCGATGTCCTGCGCGCTGATGCGGTAATTGCTGCTGCCGGTTGATACTGCAATACCGTTGCGCGCGCGCTCGAGTTTCTGCGCCGTCACCTGCACAGTCAGCGTCGCGGTACTGGCCAGGGTGATGGTGCTGGCGTGGCCGGTGTCGGCGGTCAGCGTGATAATGTCGGTGCCGCTCTGGAAATTGGCTTTGCTTGCCAGCACGGCATAAATACCCGGTGTAATCGCGCTGAAACTGAAGTGCCCGGCGGCATCGGTTTGCGTGGTGCCAAGGCTGCGGCCGTCCGGACTTTGCAGCGCGACCCTGGCGCCCGCGATAGGTTGCCCCAGTGCATCGTTGATCAGGCCGGTGATTTGGCCGGACGGAATGGCCGCCGCATAAGTGGGCGCGGCCACGGCAAAGACGAGCGCAAGTGCTGCGCCCATTCGGGTAAATCGGGTGTTCATAGGTCATTCTCCGCAAATACGATTCGATAGCATGCAGCCGCGCGTGCAGCAGGCACAGCGTTGCAAAATACAGTAGGGAATCAGTACTGCGGAGGCGCCTGGGCAGGCGGCAGCACGCGCAGGCGGCGTGCCGAGTGAATAACAGAGCGTGGATGCGCCGTCAGCCAGTAGGCAACGGCCAGCGCCACCAGCACAAGCGTCGGCGTGACGGTGGGTGTGCCACCCGAGAAATGCCCGGCGAGCGTGCAAGCCGGGCAGTCGTCGCTGGATTTATCCAGGTCGTGCTTGTGCTGGGTGAGGGCGTAGAGTTGCAGGCACAGCAGCGCCGTGAGCAGGGCAAACAGCGTGCGGCGCAGTAAAGTCGAGCGAGGAATGGATTTGCAACTGGATTGCATCAGCGCAGTATAAAGACGCTGCCCGAGTCAGGCAAGCTGCGTTTTATATTGCCTGATTTCAAGGCTTGCGCCGTTCAGTCCACAGCCGAGTCAACGCATCTAAGCGTAGCCTGCCTGCTGCAAACGCACGATTTCCGCGTCGGCCATCGGCACCAATGTCACAAAGCCGTGGATGTCGGCGGGCTCGAAGCCGTGGCCTTTGGCGGCAGCAGCAAGGCAATAAATAACAAGTGTCCGCATGACGGTGAGTCTATTTAACGTAATAGAGGAAATTTGCATACGGTGCTTCGGCGACTTTGAACCACTGGATTTCGCTGTCGCGGAAGCGTTTCCATTCGATGTAGATTTTTTTGAACGCCGGGTTCTTGGCCGCTTCCTCGTCGAACAGTTCAAATGCAGTGCGGCGCGCGGCGAGCATCACGTCCTTGGGGAAGGCATGCAGTTTCACGCCTTGCTGCACCAGGCGCATCATCGCGGGCGGATTCTTGGCGTCGTATTGGGCGAGCATGGTGGCGTTGGCCTCAATCGCGGCGACTTCAAACGCCTGGCGGTATTGTGTCGGCAGTGCGTTCCATTTTTGCTGATTGACCATGAATGACAGTTGCGGGCCGCCTTCCCACCAGCCGGGGTAGTAGTAGTGCCTGGCGATTTTGTAGAAGCCGAGTTTTTCGTCGTCGTACGGCCCGACCCATTCGGCCGCGTCCAGCGCACCGCGTTCCAGCGCCGGATAGATGTCGCCGCCGGGCAGGGTTTGCGGCACCGCGCCGAGGCGCGCCATGATCTTGCCGCCGAGGCCGGGGATGCGCATTTTCAG
>DMQT01000299.1:0-1260 GCA_003455595.1 Betaproteobacteria bacterium | reverse complement strand
CCCATCTGCGTGCCGGTATTGCCGCCGGGAAACTGCACGATGTTGTAGCCTTTGAAAAATTCGCGCATCAATTCGAGACCGCCGCCTGCCACCATCCAGGCGTTCTGCTGGCGCGCCGTCAGGCCGAACGGCATGGCGCAATCGAAGGCGAATGCCATGTTCTTGCCAACGTAGTAATAGCTCGCCGAGTGGCCGCATTCCACCGTGCCGTTCTGCACTGCGTCGAGTACCTGCAGGCCGGGCACCAGTTCGCCGCCGGCGAACACGCGGATGTCGAATTTGCCGTTGGTCAGCGCCGCCACGCGTTTGGACAGGATTTCAGCCGCACCGTAGATCGTATCCAGGCTCTTGGGGAAGCTCGACGCCAGCCGCCATTTCACCACTGGCGCATCCGCCGCCTGCGCCAGTTGCGGCGCCAGCGCGGCGGCACCGGCCAGGCTCGCACCGCCTGCGCCCTTGAGAAAATCGCGTCTTTGCATTGTTGTCATCCTGAGTTGATTATTGATTCAGCCACAAAAATTTCAGATAGCAAATCATGGATTGTCTAGTAGCAAGCTTCCTGACCACGGAGTAGCTGAATCAATAATAAATTAAAACAGCGTGCTATTGAGACGACTCCTTGTGTCACCACATAGCAGCTGCGCTTGGTTGTTGCATACTGTTTAAAGTATCCAAAAGTCGTCTCAATAGCGGGTAAAATTATACGGGTTAAAGCCCACACTTATAGAACATGTCTGATTCCATCGAAAAAGCCCCGCTTTCCAATTTCATCCGCAATATCATCGACGACGATATTGCCAGCAACAAATGGGGCGGGCGCGTCGCCACGCGTTTTCCGCCGGAGCCGAACGGCTATCTGCACTACGGCCATGCCAAGTCAATCTGCCTGAATTTCGGCCTGGCGCGCGATTACGGTGGCGTGTGCCACCTGCGTTTCGACGACACCAATCCGGAGAAAGAGGAGCAGGAATACGTCGATTCGATCCGTGATGCGGTGCACTGGCTGGGTTTCGACTGGGGCGAGCACGGCTATTTTGCGTCGGATTATTTCCCCAAACTGTACGCCTTCGCCGAATATCTGGTCGAACAGGGCTTGGCGTATGTGGATAGCCAGAGCGCCGAAGACATGCGCGCGCGGCGCGGCAGCCACATCGAGCCGGGTCAGAACAGCCCTTACCGCGATCGCAGCGCGGCCGAAAACCTCGACCTGTTGCGGCGCATGAAGGCAGGCGAATTCGCCGACGGCGCGCACGTGCTGCG
>DMQT01000161.1 GCA_003455595.1 Betaproteobacteria bacterium | reverse complement strand
CTCACCAGCACGGCACCGGCGTGGGGTCTGGTGTTCGTTGGTGGGGTGCTGGGTGGCGTTGCGGGCGGCGTGTTCAGCCGCATTCTTCTGCACGTCAACACGCACGGCCTGCCGGGCGTTATTGGTCGGCTGATGCGCAGCCACCCGGTGGGGTTTGCCGCGCTGTGCGGGCTGCTGCTGGCGCTATTGGGCATCGCGTCGGGCAATCACGTATTTGGCAGCGGCTACCCGGAGGCGCGCCATCTGATCGAAGCCAAAGCCGAGTTGCCGTCCGAATACGGGATATTGAAGCTGCTGGCGACGCTGGTGTCTTTCCTGAGTGGTATACCAGGCGGATTATTTGCGCCGTCGCTGTCAGTTGGTGCGGGACTGGGCGCCAACCTGGCGCCGCTATTCCCCGGACTGGATGCCAGCGCAGTGATTGTGATTGGCATGGTGGCGTATTTTGCTCAGGAATGACAGTACCGCGCGAGGGCGGGGACTGGCACTCTGCTCTGAGCAAGCGTGCCTTCATGCCATTAAACAAGCTGCGCAACTAAACAGGCAGCAAGTTATTTCATCTTCGACGGCAGCTTGATCGTCTCGCCGGCCACCATAAAAACGCCCCCGCCCCGGTGATGAAGTGTGCGCGGGTCTTTGCAGGCCGGGTCGATCCAGGCCTTGAGCACCTCGAGCACGAAGAAGTTGTAGCGATTGACCAGCCGCGTATCGACCACACGGCATTCCAGGTTGGCATAGCACTCGGCAATTAGTGGGGCGCCGACCAGCGCCGCCGGCATCGGCGTCAGGTCGAAGGTCTCGAACTTGTCCACGAGACGACCGGAGGTATTGCCGCAGCCCACCACCTTCGCTGCCAGCGCCGCCGTCGGGATGTTGAGCACGCATTGCCGCGTCGCCTTGAGGGCAGCAAAGCTGAAGTCGCGGCCGCTGACGACACAACCCACCAGCGGCGGCTCGAACTCCATCATTGTGTGCCACGACATCGTCATCACGTTAATCTTGCCTTTGTGTGCCGTCGTGAGCAGCACCACCGGTCCCGGCTCGAGAAGTGTGTAGACCTTGGACAGGGAGAGTGAACGCTTGGCCATTTCTACACCTCCGTTTGCCGCGTTGCAGCAGATTTGTTGCTGTGGCCTGAACCACCTGGCAGTTGCTGTACCAGTGTTGTGAATGTTGGCCAGGATTGCCCATTTGAGCGACCCCCAAGGTCGGCTTATGGTCAATTTGGTATGCGTAATAAACTCAACAAAAGGGCGCCTTGCGGTGCCCTTTTTGTGTGCAGTGAGCTACCTGCATCGGGTTGTTAGCCCAAGACAAGCAAGCTCATCGCCCATCGCCACCCATTCCACCGCCCATTCCTCCCCCACCAGGTCCCATGCCTCCACCCATGCCACCTCCGGACCCCATGCCGCCTCTGCGCGCTGGAGGAGAGTCCGGCAAGGTTACCCCACGCTGTTTGGCGCGCTCCTGCATGCGCTCGTGGTGTTCATTGCGGATCCGCTCGCGTTCTTGCTCGGTTTTGGCATTGCGCATCTGGTTACGATATTCCGTGCGCTCCTGGCGCGTCATCATCTGACTGCCATACACCTGATCCTGGTCCCGGGTTTGCAGCCTATCCTGGGTGCGCGTCTGATCCTGTGCTTGTGCCTGCCCGGCAGTCAGTACCAGACCACTGCTCAACAATATGCCACTGAGCAATACCGTTACTACCGACAAATATTTTTTCATTGCCAACCCCTCCGTCGTGGATGATATTTCTGGCGCAGCAATCGCATTAACTGCACGACCAGTTTAAAAACTATAGTAGGTAAACAGGCATCATGTAAGTAACAAATGCCGGGCAAACTTACTCATTACACAAATTCCGGCAAACGCATTGACGGCAATATAAAGAGGGGTGAGCATGTCATGAAATGTTCACCCCAAGCCATGGGCAATCTTGGCAATATGCTGGATTCAGTTTACCAATTATGTGGGTACGGTGAACATGGGCCGTTATCTACAACCCCTACGCGCAGGGCGCGTTCAGCGGGCTGGATACCGCGCAGCATGCGGATTTTAGCAGCGCTGGCTCGGCGCTTGATTTTGGTTCACCCATCGTTTCAGCTTGGGCACAGCGGCTACTCCGTTCAGTCTGGACGACGTATTCCGTTACGATAACCTGGCATTGAGCTTGAATACGGACAGTCCGTTGAGCGTGCTTGAACCTGCTACGCTGGCGCTGATAAGTCTGGGTATGGGCAGCCAGATCTGGATGCGGCGGGGCAAGGTGTAACGAATTGCACCAGCCCAGAGCGGGCTGGTGGATGGCACGAATCAGTTGTGGTGAATGACGAAAGCCGCTTCGACGCTGAAATTGGCGACGCCGCTGTGATTGGTCATGGTCCAGCCGGTTTCGCGCAGGGTGTTGGTCATTTGCCGGTTCATGTCCGGGTTGCCGCAAATCAGCACGCGGTCGTGTTCCGGTTCAGCCTGCGGCAGGTCCAGTTCTTTGAATAATTCACCCGAGATAAACAGGTCCGAGCAGCGGCCGCTGCGCTCGAACGGCTCGCGCGTGACGGTTGGCACATAGCGGAATATATCGCTTACAGTATTCTCCAGTTCCTCTCGGTAAGCCAGTTCCGCAATATTGCGCACGGTATGTACCAGGATGACTTTTTCATACGCCTGGTAAGTGGCCGGGTCGCGCACCATGCTCATGAATGGAGCAAGCCCGGTGCCGGTGGCGAGGAGATACAGATTGCGCCCCGGCAACACGTGCGCCAGCGTGAGGGAGCCGGTGGCCTTGCTATTGACCCACACCGAATCGCCCGGCTGTACCTTGGCCAGTTCGCTGGTAAGCGGGCCGTCCGGCACGTGGATGCTGAGGAATTCGAGATGGTCGTCATCAGCAGTCGAGACAATGGAATAGGCGCGCGCAATCAGTTTGCCTTCACGTTTCAGTGCAATGGTAACGAATTCGCCATTGGCAAAGCGGAAATCAGCCGGGCGAGTAAGTGTCAGGCTGAAAGTGCGATCCGACCAAGGGCGTACGGTAGTGACAGTTTGTTCTGAGTAAGGCATATATCGTTGCTCCAAAATGAGGCTTAAACGGGTATCACAAACTTGCTTGAAGCATAGACCACACGGCGTGTCGACGGTTCGCTAAATGTCACCACTTCACCACGTGCACGTGATTCAGCGAGCGCCCGAGGAAGCGTTCACCGATGGTCTGAAATTTAACCGGCACGTCGGTGACATAAAACTCATAGCGGGGTGCTGTTCCATCCGTGTTGGACAGTCCGGTTTCAGTCAGCAGTGCGGCGGTACGGGTGGCCATGGCTTCGGCTGAGTCCACCAGCTTGACATCTTTGCCCATCACCTCCTGCAGCAGCGGTTTGAGCAGGGGATAGTGGGTGCAGCCCAGCACCAGCGTGTCGATATGCTCGGCCAGCACCGGTTTGAGATACTCCTGCGCGGTCAGGCGGGTAACTTCATGGTCGAGCCAGCCTTCCTCCACCAGCGGCACAAACAGCGGGCAGGCTTGCGAGTAGATGCGGGTGGCGGGCGACAAGGACTGTATGGCACGGGCATAGGTATTGCTGTTGACCGTGGTTGGCGTGCCGATGACGCCAATCTGGCCGCTACGGGTGGCGGCGACAGCGGCGACAGCACCGGCTTCGATCACGTCCAGTACCGGCACGGGGGACAAATCACGCACCGCTTGGGCGGCGACGGCGGCCATGGTGTTGCAGGCGATGATGAGCACCTTGACCTGTTTTTCCAGCAAAAACTCGGCGATCTGGGTGGTGTAATGCGCGATGGTTTCGACTGATTTTACGCCGTAGGGCACGCGCGCAGTGTCGCCGAAATAGACGATGTTTTCAAACGGCAGGCGTTCCATCAAGGCGCGCACGACGGTTAGCCCGCCAATGCCGGAATCGAATACGCCGATGGGTTGTTTGGGATCAATCTGCATCATGGGGGAGCGCGCTGTGATGTTGCAAAAGCGCCCATTGTACATGCTCACGCACCAGCGCCGAGGGATGTGCAGCGTGCTGTTGCAAGGCCTGCATCACCGCATTGCTGGCGGGTGCGTTGCCGAGCGCCACGGCGATATTGCGCAGCCAGCGTTCATGGC
>DMQT01000058.1:8413-13175 GCA_003455595.1 Betaproteobacteria bacterium | reverse complement strand
ACATGGCGCGTACGGAACGCATATTGGTCGCATCGACCATCATGGTGCCGCGCAGCTGGCGCTTGTTCTTGGTGGTTTTCTTGGTGAGGATGTGGCGCTTGAAAGCCTGACCGCGCTTAATCCCGCCGTTCGCCAACGCTTTGAAACGTTTGGCTGCACCCGACTTGGTTTTCATCTTTGGCATTGCAACAACTCCTGTTTTGGCATGACGCCGGGCAGTCTCACGACGAGACATTTAGGAACCCGGACATCACTTCCTGTCCGCCCGACAAGCACGCTCACCGGACAGTTTTGCCGCAAAAAACGCAGCAAATTACTTTTCAACTTATATCTTCTTCTTCGGACCCAGCATCATCACCATCTGACGGCCTTCCATCTTGGGAAACTGCTCAACCACCGCATGCTCGGCCAGATCCGCTTCAACCCGGCGCAACTGCGCCAGACCGATTTCCTGGTGCGCCATTTCGCGCCCACGGAAGCGCAAGGTAACCTTGGCTTTGTCGCCCTCTTCCAGAAACCGAATCAGATTACGCAGCTTGATCTGATAATCGCCTTCATCGGTGCCCGGGCGAAATTTCACTTCCTTGACCTGAATCTGCTTTTGCTTGAGTTTGGCTTCGTGCTGCCGCTTGCTCTGCTGGTATTTGAATTTGCCGTAGTCCATCAGGCGGCACACCGGTGGCTGGGCCTGCGGGGCGATCTCTACCAGATCGACTTCAGCTTCTTCGGCCATTCTCAGCGCCTCGGTCGCACTGACAATCCCGAGCGGCTCTCCTTCCAAACCTACCAGACGAATTTCCGACCCGGTAATTTCACCGTTGACGCGTGTTTCTTTATCCTGAGCGATAGCTACGACTCCTGAAAATCAAAATACAAGAGGAGTGAGAAAAACCTCACTCCTCGCTAGGTTTGCGCTGTGTCACTTCATTCTGAAGCTTGGCCACCAGATCAGCTACAGCCATCTGGCCCAAATCCTGGCCGCTACGGGTGCGCACTGCGACTATGCCTGCAGCCATTTCCTTGTCGCCAACAATCAGCTGGTAAGGCAGCTTTTGCAAACTATGTTCCCGAATTTTATAGGTTATTTTCTCATTTCTCAAGTCTGCCGTAACACGCAAGCCTGCCGCACGAAGCGCATCACGTATCTGCCCAGCGTATTTGGCTTGATGGTCGGTGATATTCAACACCACCGCCTGCACCGGTGCCAGCCACAACGGGAAGGTGCCCGCGTGGTGTTCGATCAGGATACCGATGAAGCGCTCCATAGAACCGACGATGGCACGATGCAGCATCAGCGGGGTCTTACGGGTATTATCCTCGGCCACGTATTCCGCACCCAGCCGTTCGGGCAGGTTAGGGTCGAGTTGTATCGTACCGCATTGCCACAGACGCCCCAGGCTGTCCTTCAGCGTGAATTCGATTTTAGGCCCGTAGAACGCGCCCTCTCCGGGCAGATAATCAAACGCCAGCTTGTTCTGATTGAGTGCCGCAGCCAGCGCCGCTTCCGCCTTGTCCCAGTCCGCATCCGATCCGATCCGCTTTTCCGGGCGGGTGGACAGCTTGACCAGCATGTCGTTGAAACCGAAATCAGCATAAACTGCCTGCAACATCACGATAAAGTCAGACACCTCGACCTGCACCTGATCTTCGGTACAGAAAATGTGCGCGTCGTCCTGGGTAAAACCGCGTACCCGCATCAGGCCGTGCAGCGAGCCAGAAGGCTCGTTACGGTGACATGAGCCGAATTCAGCCATGCGCAGCGGCAAATCGCGGTAGCTGCGCAAGCCATGGTTGAATATCTGTACATGGCCGGGGCAGTTCATCGGCTTGACCGCGTATTCGCGATTTTCCGACGCGGTGGTGAACATGTTGTCGCGGTAATTTTCCCAGTGGCCAGACTTTTCCCACATGCTGCGATCCATGATGGTCGGCGTGCGCACCTCTTCGTAACCGTGGGCAACGAATTTTTCGCGCATGTATTGCTCGATCTGCTGCCAGATCACCCAACCGTTGGGGTGCCAGAACACCATGCCGGTCGCCTCGTCCTGCATGTGGAACAAATTGAGCTGCTTGGCCAACTTGCGGTGGTCGCGTTTTTCCGCCTCTTCCAGCCGGTACAGATAGGCGTCGAGGTCCTCCTTTTTCGCCCACGCAGTGCCGTATACGCGCTGCAGCATCTCGTTGCGGTGATCGCCGCGCCAGTAAGCCCCGGCCAGCTTCATCAGCTTGAAATGCTTGAGTTTACCCGTAGAAGGCACGTGCGGACCGCGGCACAAATCGGTGAACTCGCCTTCGGCATACAGCGAAACATCCTCGCCGGCAGGAATCGAGGCAATGATTTCCGCCTTGTAGTGCTCACCCAGGCTTTTGAAATACGCGACAGCTTCATCGCGCGGCAGTACCTTTCGGGTGACCGGCATGTCGCGCTTGGCCAGTTCGGCCATTTTCTTTTCCATTGCCTGCAAGTCTTCCGGCGTGAACGGGCGCTTGTAAGAAAAGTCGTAGAAAAAGCCGTCTTCAATCACCGGACCGATGGTGACCTGCGCCTCGGGATAGAGTTCTTTCACCGCATACGCCAGCAGGTGCGCAGTGGAGTGGCGAATCATGTCCAGCCCGGCAACGTCGCGGTCGGTAATGATGGCGAGCTGCGCATCCTGTTCGATGCGGTAAGAGGTGTCCACCAGCGCGCCATCGACTCGGCCAGCCAACGCGGCTTTGGCGAGACCAGCGCCAATCGAGGCGGCGACTTCGGCCACGCTGACCGGCTGCGGGAAGTTTCGAACACTGCCGTCCGGCAGGGTGATATTGATCATGCATTACTCCAGTACAAAACAAAAAAGCGCGGCCTAGCCGCGCTTTTTTGTGAGATACAACCTACTTCGGGATTGACGCGACGACGTTTAATGCCTGCGGGTGGTGCAAGTTCGCGGTGTCATAACGCTGCCTTTCGCTATCGCAATCAGTCTATCAAATCCGTTGGTAGGCGCGATTGGACTCGAACCAACGACCCCCACCATGTCAAGGTGGTGCTCTAACCAGCTGAGCTACGCGCCTAAAGAGGCCGCATTGTAACGGAGTTAAAGCCGTCTTTCAACGCGAATGTTCGACTTGTGTCAGCTGGACGCAGTCGCCGCGACCACGCTGATGCGCACATCACCCAGGCTCACCATCTGCCCGGCGCGAATCTTGCCGGTTTTGCGCAATTCTTGCTGGCCATCAACCGACACGACGCCAGAAGCCACCAGCATTTTGCCTGCACCGCCGCTGTCGCATACACCCGTCAGCTTCAGCAGTTGATTGAGTTCGACAAACTCACCGTTCAGTTCAAATTCAATAGCCTGCATGTGCTTCTTTCAATGGAGTAAATTCAACTTTGACCGTACCGGTGTCCGTTGACAGCCAGATTTCATTGTCCTGCACCACGCAATTGAGCTGCATGTTGCGTTGTGCCAGCAGCGCCAATGCACGCGTACTATCTGGCGCCAGATTGATGACAGTGAGATTGTTCAAACGCGCCAGCCTGGGGCTGATCGCTGCCCACCACAAATTAGCCGCGTTGCCACCGTAGCAATACACCACCACCTGGGCGGCGCGGCCACTGGCTTTAAGGATACGTTTTTCATCCGGCAGGCCCACTTCTATCCACAAATCGATGGCACCGGTGAGGTCTTTTTGCCACAAATCGGGCTCGTCGGCTTCTGAAATACCCCGTGCAAAGGCAAGGTATTCATGTGCGTGGCGGGCGAATGCAAACAACCGCACCATCATGCGCTCGTCGGTTTCGGACGGGTGGCGCGCCAGCGTCAGGGCATGGTTAGCGTAATAGTGCCGATCCATGTCGGAAATCTGTAAATCAGCTTTGAAAATGGTTGCTTTGAGTGCCATGCAATGGTGCCACAGGTTGCGAAGCCCGACAGTGTAGTGCCTCAGCCGTGCCGGCGCGAATTTTGCAGCGTAAAATACGGGCATTCTCAGGGAGCCGATATGGACATCATCGAACTGGCGGGCTATGGCCAGCTGAAAAAACTGCGTGAAGCCGCGCAAAATGGCGACCGCGCCGCACAATACAACTTGGGCGTCGTGTATTTCGAAGGCAAGGAAGTCGATCAGGATTATCTCGAAGCGGCCAAATGGTATGGCGCTGCCGCCGACCAGGGCGATGTGCAGGCACAGTTCAACCTCGGGCTGATGTTTTATCGCGGCGTCGGCTTACCGAAAAATCTGGCTTACGCTTACGAACTATTCAGCCTCGCTGCTGCGCAAAATGACGAACGCGCCAAACAGGGCATGGCGGCAATATTGACCGAAGCGCCTGCCGAAGTGCTGGCCGACATTCGCAAACTGGCTGGCAACACGCAGCACTGAGGATTCAAGTCACATCCAGATGACCGACCTTGACTAAAATGGTGCAGCCCGGCTCGCTGAATGGCTGATGCACGCTCAGGTGCGGACTGCGTAACCACATGCCCGCGCCGTAATCGCCGAATTCATCCTGAAACACGCCATCCAGCACCAAAATTTCCTCGCCGCCGAAATGCCGGTGCGGGCTAAACCGCGTGCCCGGTTGCCAGCGCACCAGCGCGGTGTGCTCACCCTTGAATTCGCTCAGCGGTAACACCGACAAGCCATCGACCAGGCCGGGCAGCCAGCTTGCTTCGCGGGTGTTGATCACCACCCGCTGGGTATCGTCGGGCTGCATGTAGCGCAGCTTCACAAACAGCGTGCAGCCGGTTTCGCTAAACGGACGATGGCCGGAACCAGG
>DMQT01000058.1:7069-8346 GCA_003455595.1 Betaproteobacteria bacterium | reverse complement strand
TTACGCTCCAGCATGCGGCGGCTCACGCCGGGCAAGGGTGAATCGATCCACGGCAGCGTAGCAGGATCGACCAGCGCACGTTGGGTGTGATCGGGATGAACCAGCATGTTGCTTAACTCCTGTTTATCGCTGAAATTGAACGTCAGAACCGATTTCACGCGACGCGTTCCAGTCCAGCGGTCCTCTTTGAAATTGAGCACATCATGATCCAAACCGTGAAATACCTGTTCAGCCTGCTATTGCTCTCTACGCTGGTGGCCTGCGCATCCTACAGTTGCAGCAGCCTCAAGCCGGGCGTAGCGCGAATTGGCGATGTACTGCACGTGATGGGTAGCCCGGCGATGCGTTGGCAAAACCCTGATGGTTCGCAGCAACTGGCGTATACGAGGGGTCCGCAGGGCACGCAAACCTTCATGGCATACATCATGCCCAATGGGGCATTGCAGCGTATCGACCCAGTGCTCGACCGCGACTATTTTAAACGTATTCAACCGGGCTATTCCGAAGCCCAGGTGTTGCGCACCATCGGCCCGCCACAACCCAGCTGGACGGTCTATTACAAGGCGCGCAACGAGCTGGCGTGGGAATGGCGTTATTGCGACGCGGCCAGCCAGCTGGCACGTTACAACGTGCTATTTGACGCCAGCACACACACCGTACGCAGCACCTAAGCCTGACCGAAGACCAGCTTGGCCTGTGTGGCAGCAATGGCGGCTGCTGGTGTGCTGGCTAAACATGATGCCCATCCTCCTCGTGTTTCCACATTTGTCTTTGACATAATGAGCACCTATAGTCGAAGCTCAGCGTTTACGCAGCGACACAAAGGCACTCTGCCTATATCCAATGGAGGTCATCATGCATAACAAACTCGCAATCGGCACACTCGTCCTGGCCACGGCTTTGGGTGGTTGCGCCAACATGGATGAAACACAACGCGGAACGGCCACCGGCGCGGCGGTTGGCGCAGGACTCGGTGCCGTATTAGGTGCCGCCACGGGTGGCGGAGGTGGCCGCCGGGCAGCAATTGGTGCAGCAATCGGCGGCGTCGCAGGCGGGGTTGCAGGCAACGTCTGGTCCAAGCGCATGGAAGAGCAGAAACGCCAGATGGAGCAAGCTACGCAAGGCACCGGTGTTGAAGTCAGCCAGACCGCGGATAACCGCCTCAAACTGGATATTCCCAGCGACATTTCGTTTGCCACCAACAGCGCCAACATTTCACCCGCGTTCCGCCCGGTACTCGACAAATTCGCCAGCAGCCTGAACCAGAATCCAGGCAC
>DMQT01000058.1:6224-6942 GCA_003455595.1 Betaproteobacteria bacterium | reverse complement strand
GCACGCTAAACACCCATTCTCGTAAATGCAAACAGCCGACCTCAGGTCGGCTGTTTGCATTTCTGACTGCGGAATCATCTAGCTTGCAATTTGATCTTGGACTGCTAAAAAGAAGGCTTGTCCATCCACAGAAGGGAACCGCCATGTTTCGTTTCAGCTTTGCCGCCTTATTGTTGGGCTGTTTGGTCACACCCGCATTCGCCGCGATGCACACCGCGCTGACCATCCCACTCAGCGCGCAGAATGGCTCCGGCGAAAACGGCACCGCCACCCTGACACCAGAAGGCGACAAGACCAAAGTCGTGATTGAAATGAAAAATGCTCCGGCGGAATCCGTGCAACCAGCACATATCCACGACGGCACCTGTGCCAATCTCGACAAAGCACCAAAATGGCCACTGGAGGCGCTCAAGGATGGCAAATCCACTACACTGGTGCCCGCCAGCCTGACCGAGATCATGCGCAATAAGACCGCCATCAATATTCACAAAAGCGCGACTAACCTGAAGGATTATATGGCGTGCGGGGATATTACCCAAGCCAAATAGTCCTGCCTGAATGCAACTGATCGGCCACATGACGATGCCGGAACTTGAACCACCAACTCGTTGAGATGGTGGCGCAGGCTGCGCACCGCCGCAAACACTTACACTTTAGCCGTTGCTGCCGTTTCCTGTGCCTGCGCAGTTGTGCAACAAGGCCGGTAGCGACCATAGGC
>DMQT01000058.1:343-6064 GCA_003455595.1 Betaproteobacteria bacterium | reverse complement strand
TTATTCCATTCCCAGCCGTTCCAGCCGGTAACGCAGCGCGCGAAAAGTAATCCCCAGCAGCTTGGCGGCAGCGGTTTTATTGTAACGGGTTTTCTCCAGCGCTTCTTGAATCGCGTCGCGCTCCAGCTGATCTAGATAATCCTGCAACGGCCACTTGGCGCCGGGCTGCGCAGCTTCGTGCGCATACTCATCCTGTGCCGGCGTGAGGTGCAGGTCGGCAGCGTCAATCTGGCCGCCGTCAGACAAGGCCAGCGCGCGTTCCAGGATGATTTCCAGCTCGCGCACATTGCCGGGAAAGTCATACTGCGCCAGCGCCTTGCCTGCGTCCTTGGTCAATACCGGCGTGGCCATGCCCGCCGCCAGTGCAAGCCGCGCCAGCAGGGCGCCCGCGATATCGGCCACATCCTCGCGCATGTCACGCAACGACGGCATCTTGAGCTCAATCACGTTGAGCCGATAATACAAATCCTGACGGAACCGGCCTTCGTCTACACACTTGGCAAGGCGCTGATGGGTGGCGCTGATGATGCGCACGTCGATCGGCTCTTCGACCGTACTGCCGACCTTGCGCACTTTTTTTTCCTGAATCACGCGCAACAGCTTGACCTGCATGTGCAGCGGCAGATCGGCCACTTCATCGAGGAACAGCGTGCCACCACTGGCCGCCTGGAAGAATCCGTCGCGTTCGGTTTCGGCACCGGTAAACGCGCCTTTCTTGTAGCCGAAAAATTCCGACTCCATCAGATTTTCCGGAATCGCACCGCAGTTGACTGGCACGAACGGCTTGTCGGCACGCGCGCCCTGTTCGTGAATCAGGCGCGCCGCAAGTTCCTTGCCGCTGCCGGATTCACCGGTGATGTAAACCGGCGCCTGAGTGCGCGCCAGCTTGTCGATCAGCTCGCGAGCCTGCTGCATGGCGACCGAGCCACCGATCAATGAGCGTTCCGAAACCGGCAATGCCACGCCGCGCTCGGGCAGTTTGAGCGCGGATTTCACCAGCGCGCGCAGTTGCTCCAGCGTGACCGGCTTGTTGATATAGTCAAACGCCCCCGCCTTGAGCGCAGCCACGGCGTTCTCGGTATTGCCGTGCGCGGTAATCACTGCCACCGGGATATCCGGCCGCTGTTCGCCGATATAACGCACCACCTCCAGGCCTTCGCCGTCGGGCAGACGCATGTCGGTCAGGCACAAGCTAAAGTCGCCATCCTTGAGTAGCGCAATCGCGTCATTTACGCGCATGGCACGCGCCACGTTCAGCCCCATGCGCAGTAGCGTCAATTCAAGCAATTCGAGGATGTCCGCCTCGTCATCAACGATCAGCACCACCGGCTGAGCGTTACGCGTCGTATTCACTTTGGGTTTCAGCACGCCACCTCCCTGCAATTGATTCTGAAATGCGCACCGGATCCGCCCGGCAGATAGTCGAGACTGGCGCTGTTGGCCTCACACAGCTCGCGTGAAATATACAATCCCAGCCCTGTGCCCTGGTTTTCTGTGGTGAAAAACGGCTCAAACAGCTTGCTAACATTGTCAGCCACTACCCCCGAGCCGTCATCACTGACGTGAATCTGCGCCGCCAAACCGGGTTGTCCGGCCGTTACCATCAGCTGCAGGCTACCCGGTAAATGGCGCGAATGCCGCCAACCATTACGGCACAGGTTCCACAACACCTGATTGAGGTGACTGCGGTCAAAACACACCGTTACGCGCGGTGCCACATCGAGCATGAATATCTCGGGCGCGACACTTTCGGCCAGACAGAATTCTTCCACAAAGGTAGGCAAATAGGTATCCAGCCTGATGCGTTCGAGGCGGTTGCGGTCGCGCCGGTTGAGCGCCAGCACATCGCCCACCAGGCTGTCGATACGGCGCGTGTTGTCGTGAATAATCTGCAACAAGCGTGTCTGGGTTTTGTCACCCGCGCTGTCTTCCTCAAGAATCTGCGCGGCATGGCTGATGGCAGAGAGTGGATTGCGCACTTCATGGGCAATGTTGGCGGTGAGCCGCCCCAGCGCAGCCAGTTTCAATTGCTGCGCCTGTTGCAGCACCTGACTCAAGTCCTGCAACACCAGCACCGCACCCATCACGCGCCGATCGCCCACCGCGATGAAACGTGGCTGGCACTGCGCTTGTGCACGCCCCACCACCAGCGGTGCAAAACGGCTTTGCGAATTTTTACGCCATTGCCCAAGCGCGTCCATCAGTTCGGGCACCACGCTGCCCAGCACTTCACCGACGCCTTCCTGCGGCCTGTCTGCCAGATCCAGCACACGCACCGCATGACGGTTGGCCTGACGAATATGGCCTTCCCCATCCAGCACGATGACGCCATCCTGCATGTCTTCGATGACCAGCTGATTGATCTGCGCCATGTTCTCCAGATCCAGCGCACGCGCGGCCGCCAGCTGCTCACTCGTATGACTGCGCCGCGCCAGAATATGCGCAATCCAGGCGGTGGTAAAAAATGCCACACCGAGTAAACCAGCCTGCGCGAAATCGCTGATTGATTCGCCGTAATCCAGCACCCCGAAGGTATGTGCAGCCAGCACCGCAAAGGTTGCCAATGCCGCTTGCAGCAACACCAGCCGCCCCCGGCTGATCAGCCCGCTCGACGCCAGCGACACAATCAGCAGCAAACCCAGCCCGCTGCGCACCCCGCCGCTCACCGACATCATCAATACAATCAAAATGATGTCTATCATTATCTGGAAGCTGACCTGCCACTCGAAACGCGGCCAGCGCAGGCTGATACTGACAATCGCCAGCGCCGCCAGCGCGAGGTAAACAAGGTTGTAAATCAGGAACAAACCGGGATTTTGCTGACCCAGTATCGGCTGGGCCGTGAACATCAGAAAGCTGATGAGAAACAGGCCACCGATGATCAGCCGGTACAGATTCAGAAAATGCAGTGTGCGCCAAGCGCTATCCGGCTGGGCAGAAGGCTGGGAGGGGGAAACGGCGTTGACGGAATTCACGTGGGGCTGGCTTGCGCCTCAGGATTGATGCAGGCGGCGGTGTTCATCGCCGCAAAAAAAAGCCCCCTGCGACAACACTGCTTCGCTGCGTGGCAAATTCACCCCGCAATGAACGCAGCGCACCATGTCTTCCGCCTGCTTCGGTTGCGCAGGCGCATCACGACGCCCAACCCGATTGGCCGAGCGGTATACCACATACACCAGCACGCCAATGAGTACCAACAGCAATAACTTCGACACGATATGCGCTCCCAGGAAATCGCGCGCTTGGACCAGCAACCCAAGCGCTCAAACGGCATGACAAAAACAAGACTGGTCGGGGTGAGAGGATTCGAACCTCCGGCCTCTACGTCCCGAACGTAGCGCTCTACCAGGCTAAGCTACACCCCGAATGAAGGACACGCTGCAACTCAATAAGCGCGCGAAATCGCGAATTCGGCCAAGTTTAGCAGACTGGATTTGTATTGAGAATCTGGCAAACAGGCCAGCGCAGCACACGCCAGCGCTGACTCCTCAGCCGCTTGACGGCGCGTGTAATCCAGCGCGCCGCTGTCAAAAATCGCCGCCAGAATCGGCTGAAACTCGTCCAGACCGCCCTCTTCAATCGCACGCCTGACCAGCGCTGCCTGCGCCGCCGTGCCATGTTGCATCAGGTACAGCAACGGCAGCGTGGGCTTGCCTTCGGCCAGGTCGTCGCCGATATTCTTACCGGTTTCCTCGTGTTTACCGGAATAATCGAGCACGTCATCGATCAGCTGAAACGCCGTCCCCAGATGCATGCCATACGCAGCCATGGCCGCTTCGGTGGCAGCATCCGCACCGCCAATGATGGCACCAAGTCGCGCCGCCGCTTCAAACAACTTGGCGGTTTTGTAGCGAATCACGCGCAGATAATCCTGCTCGCTAATGTCGGCATCATTGCAGTTCATCAGCTGCAGCACTTCGCCTTCGGCAATCACGTTAGTGGCTTCGGACAATACCGCCATCACGCGCATGCTGTTAACCGTGACCATCATCTGAAATGCGCGTGAATACAGAAAATCACCTACCAGCACGCTGGCGGCATTACCAAACAGCGCGTTAGCGGTTTCGCGTCCGCGCCGCAGCGCCGATTCATCCACCACATCGTCGTGCAGCAGTGTCGCGGTATGAATGAATTCGACCACCGCCGCCAGCTCGTAATGTGCGCTGCCCTGATAACCGAACGCCCCCGCCGACAGTAGTACCAGCGCGGGACGCAGGCGTTTGCCGCCGCTATTGATGATATATTCGGCCACCTGACTGACCAGCACGACATCGGAGTGCAGGCGTGCGCGTATGACGTCATCCACCTGGTGCATGTCGGCTGCAATAAATTCTTGTATGGCCTGCATTGTTAAATTTCGGTGTGCAAAAGTATCGAATGGTAGGGAGCCGGACACAGGCATGTCAAGCATGGTTTGACCTGAGCCATTGATTTGCTTATAATTCCGCGCTTCCTCTAGTTTAGAAGTTTGGAGCTCACCATGTATGCGGTCATAAAAACCGGTGGCAAGCAGTATCGCGTTGTTGCCGGCGAAAAACTTAAAGTAGAACAGATTACCGCGGACGTTGGCAGCGAAATTGTGCTGGATCAGGTGTTTATGGTTGCCGAAGGCGACAACATCAAAGTCGGTGCACCGCTGGTTGACGGCGCCAAGGTTACCGCCACGATCATTTCCCATGGTCGCGGCGAGAAAATTCGCATTTTCAAGATGCGCCGTCGCAAGCATTACCAGAAGCGTCAGGGCCATCGTCAAAATTACACCGAAATCCAGATCAGCGGCATTTCGGCTTAAGGAGATAAACCATGGCACACAAAAAAGCAGGCGGCAGTTCACGTAACGGCCGCGACTCGCATTCGAAACGCCTCGGCGTAAAACTGTACGGCGGCCAGCAGGTTGTGGCCGGCAATATCATCGTGCGGCAGCGCGGTACCCAATTCCACGCTGGCGACAACGTCGGCATGGGCAAGGATCACACCCTGTTTGCTACAGCAAACGGCGTTGTGCAATTCGTGATCAAGGGTGCCTTCAAGCGCAGGATGATCAACATTATTCCGGCAGCTTAAGTTACACGCAACACCTTCAAGCCCTATCCGCTGGATAGGGCTTTTTTGCTTTAAAGTGCACAGCGGTAAACACACATGAAATTCATTGACGAGGCAAAAATCGAAGTACTGGCCGGCAATGGCGGCAACGGTTCCGCCTCGTTCCGGCGCGAAAAATTCGTCCCGCGCGGCGGCCCGGATGGCGGTGACGGTGGCCGTGGCGGCAGCATCATCGCGGTGGCAGATCGCAATATCAATACCTTGGTCGATTTTCGCTACACCCGCGTGTTTCGGGCGCGCCCAGGCGAAGGCGGCCGCGGTGCCGACTGCAATGGCAAGGGCTCTGACGACATTATCCTGCGCATGCCGGTGGGCACGGTCATCACCGACCTGTTGACCGACGAAATGCTGTTCGACCTGGCGGTGGACGGCCAGCGCGCCGTTATCGCCAAAGGCGGCAAAGGCGGTCTGGGCAACCTGCACTTCAAAACCAGTACCAACCGCGCCCCACGTCAGTTTACCCAGGGTGAACCGGGCGAGGAACGCGAGCTCAAACTGGAACTCAAGGTGCTGGCCGACGTGGGTCTGCTGGGTATGCCCAACGCGGGAAAATCGACTTTCATTCGCTCGGTCTCAGCGGCGCGCCCCAAGGTGGCCGATTACCCGTTCACCACGCTG
>DMQT01000058.1:0-225 GCA_003455595.1 Betaproteobacteria bacterium | reverse complement strand
CGATTACCCGTTCACCACGCTGGCGCCCAATCTGGGCGTGGTGCGCGTCGATATCGACAAGAGCTTTGTGATTGCCGATATTCCCGGCCTGATTGAAGGCGCGGCTGACGGTGCCGGGCTCGGTCACCGCTTCCTGCGCCACTTGGCGCGCACCCGGTTGTTGCTGCATCTGGTGGATATTGCACCGATGGATGGCAGCACCGATCCGGTCTACGACGCCCGCGC
>DMQT01000208.1:930-3559 GCA_003455595.1 Betaproteobacteria bacterium | reverse complement strand
TGATGACTTCGGTCGCCTTGACAGACATTTTGTGTGCCAGATCGGCCACGCTGATGGTTTCTGGCACCAGTACTTCGTACACGATCGCTTCGGTGGGGGCGTTAAACGAAGTCGGGCCGTCTGACTCGCTGCGGTGTTTGCCACCGCCCTTGCGGTTGCGCCAGGCATCGCCGCCGGTATCGCCACGCGATTTGATGCCGCGTTTTTTAGCTTGCAGGTCCGTCCACTTGGTTTCTTTTTCTTTTTTGGTTGGCAGCGGTGCGGCCTTGGGTTTAACACCTGGTTTCGGTGTGGGCTTGTGCAGCGTGCCTTCAGTGGGCGCGGGCTTGGGCTCCAGCGCTTTTTGTGCAGCGTCGGCGGCGGCTTTGACTTCGGCCTCCAGCGCTTGCTTGCGTTGTACGATGCGCTCTTGCTTGAGGCGGATTTCTTCGGCCTGGCGGACGTGCAAGGCCGAATGACGGCGTGCTTCTTCGGCACGCAGCGCAATTTCTTTCTCGTCCAGCACTGGCGGCCGCACGATACGGGTGCGCGGCGCGGTGGGTGCAACTGCTTCGGCAGGCGAGGGCGCAACCGCTTCTGGCGTGGTCTCCATCGGTATTGGCGCCACGGCGGGCGCCTCTACTGGTGCGACTTCTGCTACTGCTGCTGGCGCGGCTTCGATTACGGCGGGTATTTCAGCTACCATTTCAGCAACGGGTTCAACCGGGGCTGCTACCGGCGCGACCACAATCTCGTCGATGATCACAGGCGCGGCAGTTTGCTGCACGATGTCATGTTGTTCAACGGTTTCAGCTTCGGGTGTTACGTTTTCGGCGCTGGCGGGTGTAGGTTCTTCATTCGGCACCAGGGCATCGCGTTTGACCAAAACGCGTTTTTTGCGTGTTTCAACCGAAATGGCACGCGATTTTCCGGTGCTGTCGGTTTTGCGGATCTCGGTGGTTTCCTTGCGGGTCAACGTGATCTTGGCCTTGGGCTCTTTGGCGCCATGTTTTTTGCTGAGATAGTCCAGCAGGCCGGCTTTATCCTGCTCGGTTATCGCGTCAGCCGCAGCGGTTTTTTCGACGCCGGCGGCGCGCAACTGCTCCAGCAGTAGCTCGGTTGGCAGTTTCAGTTCCTGGGCGAATTGCTCTACGTTCATAAGTGGGCCGTCAGGGCTTTCTGTGCAATAGAATGTTTAGGCAAACCACGGGGCGCGTGCCGCCATGATGAGTTTGGACGCGCGTTCAGCGTCAATGTTGATCATTTCGACAAGCTCATCCACACCCAGCTCCGCGAGATCTTCAGCGGTGGCGATGCCGTGGCTTGCCAGCGCGCGCAATGTATCATTGTCCATGCCGTCGAGCGTCATCATGTCTTCGCCCACGTTCTCGACTTTTTCTTCACTGGCAATGGCCTCGGTTAGCAATGCGTTACGTGCGCGGGCACGCAATTCGCTGACCAGGGTTTCGTCAAAGCCGTCGATTTCGAGCATTTCGTTGATGGGCACATAGGCGACTTCTTCTACTGAACTGAAGCCTTCCTTGACCAGAATGTCAGCCACTTCTTCATCCACGTCGAGCTTGTCAACAAACAGGGCGCGGATCGAACTGGCTTCGGATTGGCTCTTTTCCTGCGCCTCTTCCACCGTCATGATGTTAAGTTCCCAGCCGGTCAATTCTGAAGCCAGGCGGACATTCTGACCGCTACGGCCGATGGCTTGCGCCAGCTGGTCTTCTTCCAGTACGACGTCCATGCTGTGTTTATCTTCGTCCACCACGATGCTGCTTACTTCAGCCGGTGCCAGCGCGTTGATGACGAATTGTGCCGCTTCGGGCGACCATAAGATGATGTCTACGCGCTCACCAGCCAGTTCGCCGGTAACGGCCTGCACGCGTGAGCCACGCATGCCGACACAGGTGCCGATCGGGTCGATGCGTGGGTCGTTGGATTTGACCGCGATTTTTGCGCGCGCACCAGGGTCGCGTGCCGCGCCTTTGACTTCGAGCAGGCCTTCTTCGATTTCTGGCACTTCCAGTTCAAACAGTTTGGCAATAAATTCTGGTGCAGTGCGCGACAGAATCAGCTGCGGGCCGCGACCGCCGCGCTCCACGCGCATCAGATAGGCGCGTACCCGGTCGCCGACGCGCAGATTTTCTTTCGGAATCATCTGGTCGCGCGGCAACAGGCCTTCAATACGGCCGGATTCGATAATCGCGCTGCCGCGTTCCATGCGTTTAATGGTACCGGTGACCAGATATTCTTTGCGCAACAGAAAATCATTCAGAATCTGTTCACGTTCGGCATCACGAATTTTCTGCAAGATCACCTGCTTGGCGGCTTGTGCGCCAATGCGCCCAAACTCAACCGGCTCAAGCGGCTCTTCAATATACTCGTCAAGCTGAACATCGGCATGCTGGGCACGCGCATCGGTCAGACCAATCTGGCGCTCGGGAAATTCCACCATGTCGTCCGCCACCACTTGCCAGCCACGGAAAGAATCATAGACCCCAGTGTCACGATCAATCGAAACGCGCGCTTCCACGTCCTCGTGAAAACGCTTTTTGGTAGCCGAAGCCAGCGCCATTTCGAGTGCGCTGAACACGATTTCCTTGCTGACATTCTTTTCTCTGGCGAGCGCGTCAACCAGTAA
>DMQT01000208.1:0-712 GCA_003455595.1 Betaproteobacteria bacterium | reverse complement strand
GCCAGTTTCTTGAGCGGCCGATCCAGGCCTGGCGACGACACTTCAAGATGTTCATACGCAATGTTTTCCACCGTAAGCAGATTGCTCAAGTGGTTGCTCACCGCGACACAATCGTCAAGCGTGATGCCGCCTTCCTTGTCGATGAAAATACGCAACAATCCGCTCTTTGCAGACATGCTCATATCCACCAACTCAAAGCCCATGCCACCCAAGGTGGTTTCGAGCAGCGTTTCTATCGTCATTCGCGTTCCACAAACAAAAAATGGGCACAGAGCCCATAAACAAGCGTTAAATTATATCAGTTCAAAGGGGAATTTGAAAGGCTTAAGGCAACACTGCAGGGAAGCCGGATGGTGCCCGGAGCCGGAATCGAACCGGCACGCCATTGCTAGCGAGGGATTTTAAGTCCCTTGTGTCTACCTGTTCCACCATCCGGGCGGTATGGAGGCGGGGGTCGGAATCGAACCGGCGTCCACGGCTTTGCAGGCCGCTGCATAACCACTCTGCCACCCCGCCAGGGGTGCTTGTGAAACCGACGCTGTACGTTGGGCGCGACGTGGCGTGCGTCCAACTAAAAGGGGAAAGCATGATGCTTTCCCCGATGATCTGGAGCGGGAAACGAGACTCGAACTCGCGACCTATACCTTGGCAAGGTATCGCTCTACCAACTGAGCTATTCCCGCGTCAACGAGATGCGCATTTTAATGATGGG
>DMQT01000215.1:283-3018 GCA_003455595.1 Betaproteobacteria bacterium | reverse complement strand
CTGGTCACCCAGCCGCTGGAGAACCGCCTGGCCGGCCTGACCGGGATCAAGACCCTACGCTCCAAGTCGATTCAGGGGCTGTCCATGATCACCCTGACTTTCGTATCGGGTACCGACATCTATCGGGCCCGGCAGGTCGTGGCAGAACAAATGGGTGGGGCTGCCGCTGCCCTTCCGCAAGGCGTCAAAACACCGGCTTTGCTGCCGCTGGCTTCATCCACCAGCGTGGTGCTGAGCCTCGGTCTGACCTCGAAGTCGCGTTCGCTGATGGAACTGCGCACCCTTGCCGACTGGAGCGTTAAACCACAGCTTCTTTCCGTGCACGGGGTGGCGGGCATTTCCGTATTTGGCGGCGAGGTGAAGCAGTTGCAGATCCAGATCGCCCCCGACAAGCTGGTGCGCTACGGCCTGGCTATCCAGGACGTGGTCGATGCGGCAAAACGGGCAACCGCAGTGCGCGGCGCCGGCATCATCGAAAACAACAACCAGCGCATCACGCTGGAAACCACCGGGCAGCCCATCTCCGCCGCAGCGTTGGGAGCGGTGGTGCTGCGCAATCAGGGTGGCGCCACCCTGCACCTGGCAGATGTCGCGAATGTGACGGTGGCGCCCGCCCCCGCAGTCGGTGCGGCTTCGATCGAGGGGCAGCCGGGAGTGATGCTGGTGGTCGAGGAACAGTACGGCGCGAATACCCTGGCCGTGACCCGGGCACTGGAACAACGCCTCGCGCAGCTCAAACCCGCCCTCACTGCCGAAGGCGTGACGCTGAATCCCGACCTGTTCCGTCCGGCCAACTTCATTGAAACCGCGATCAGCCACCTGCGCACCGCGCTGCTGATCGGCGCTGCGCTGGTGCTGATCGTGCTGTTCCTGTTCCTGTTCAACGCGCGCGCAGCGGTCATTTCTGCCACCGCGATTCCGCTCTCGCTGCTGACTGCGGTGATCGTGCTGAATCACTTCGGCATCGGCCTCAATACCATGACGCTGGGCGGACTCGCCATCGCCATCGGCGAGGTGGTGGACGACGCCATTGTCGATGTGGAAAACATTTTCCGGCGCCTGCGCGAAAACCGCCTGCTGGCTGCACCGCTGAGTGCGGCGCAAGTGGTGCTGAGTGCCTCGCTTGAAGTGCGCGGTGCAGTGATCTACGCCACCTTCATCGTGGCGCTGGTGTTCGTACCGGTACTGACGCTGTCCGGCGTCGCCGGCAGCCTGTTCGGCCCGCTGGCAATCGCCTATATTGCGGCCATCATGGCTTCGCTGGTGGTGGCGCTGACGCTTACCCCGGCGCTTGCCTATGCGTTGCTGGCAAGTCGTGCCGCTGAAGCAAAAGAGCCGCCACTGGGTAAATGGCTCAAGGCGCGCTACACCCGTCTGCTCGCCGGCATCGATCAGCGCGCGGGCGCGGTGATTCTGGTCGTGGTGTTGCTGTGCGGCGCGGCATTTGCGGTGCTGCCGTTCATGCAAGGCAGCTTCCTGCCCACGCTGCGCGAGGGACATTTCATCGTCCACATGAAAATGGCACCGGGCACGTCGCTGTCCCAGTCACTCGCGCTGGGACAGCGTGTGAGCGGAGCACTCAGCCGGATTCCGGGGATATGTTCGGTGGCCCAGCGCGCAGGACGGGCAACCCAGGTGTCGGATCCAGCGGGCGCATTTTCGAGTGAATTCGAGGTGGACCTGACTCCGCTCTCGGGCCCTGGACAACAGCGCGTATTGAATGCCATCCGCAGCACCGTTGCGCCGTTCGTGGGCGCGAGCTTCTCGGTCAATACCTTCCTGACCGAGCGCATCCACGAAACAATTTCAGGCTACACCGCCCCGCTGGTGGTGAATGTCTATGGCAACGACCTCGACGTACTCGACCGCAAGGCCGAGGAAATCGCCGCCGCGATCCGCAGCGTGCCGGGCGCCGGCGCGGTGCAGGTACAGGCGCCGACAGGCAGTCCACAACTGGTCATCCATCTGCGCGACAGCGCCCTGTCGCGGCTCGGCATCGCCCCGGTCGACGCCCTGAGTGCGATTCAAACCGCCTACGCCGGTACGCAAGTCGGCGAGGTGTACGAAGGGAGTCGCGTATTCGACGTGACGGTGGTGCTGGCGCCACAGCTGCGCCAAAGCCCGGCGCAAGTGGGCGAACTGCCGTTGAAGACATCGGACGGCCGCATGGTGCTGCTCAAGGACATTGCCGATATTCACCAGACCGATGGGCGTTATCTGATCCTGCACGACGACGCGCAACGCCTGCAGGTAGTGACCGCAGACGTCAAGGGACGTGCGCTGTCGAGTTTTGTCACGGCGGTAAAAAAACAGATCGCGGCCCAGGTCACGCTGCCGCGCGGCACTTACCTGGTCTACGCCGGCGATGCGCCGGAGCAGGCCCACGCGCAACAGGATCTGCTGTTGCATTCGGCACTGGCTGCGGCGGGAGTGGCATTGCTGTTGTACATGGCGCTGGGCGGCGTGCGCTCAACCATCCTGGTGTTCGCCAATCTGCCGTTCGCGCTGGCGGGCGGCGTGGTCATGGTGCTCGTCACCGGCGGGGTATTGTCGATCGGCTCGCTGGTGGGTTTCGTCACCCTGTTCGGCATCACCCTGCGCAACGCCATCATGCTAATTTCCCATTACCGCCATCTGGTCGAGGTGGAAGGCGTGGCGTGGGGCAAGGATGCGGCGATACGCGGCGCAGCGGAACGCCTGTCGCCGATTTTGATGACGGCGCTGGTCACCGCGCT
>DMQT01000215.1:0-177 GCA_003455595.1 Betaproteobacteria bacterium | reverse complement strand
CGCCCGGCAACGAGATCGAAGGCCCGATGGCGGCCGTCATCCTGGGCGGGCTGATCACTTCCACGCTGCTCAACCTGCTGATCCTGCCGACCCTAGCGCTGCGCTATGGACGCTTCGAGCGCCGCCCGCTCAATGGGATGAACCGGAACCCGCTTCGGCTTCATCGTCGGCATAAGA
>DMQT01000291.1 GCA_003455595.1 Betaproteobacteria bacterium | reverse complement strand
TGTTCACAATTCATTCACACTCAGTGAAAGTGGACAAAATGGCAACAGCAAGCCGACATCCACGACGACCAACTTGGCCGTCCGTCCATTGGCACATCTCAGCCCTTGATATCCAGCGCATCCGCTAGGCCATCCTGCTGATGGCTTTGCTTCCCAGGTCAACAAGCCAGCACTTGGAACTAGTCGTTACCCCTCCCTCTTCTCAGTGGCTTTCACGCTATATCTGTGATTGACCGCCACTGCCCGTGCAGCGATACTTCGCGGGTACCGTTGTCAGTCCTGCTATGGCTTGCAAGGCTGGCCACCAGATTCACGCGCCAATTTACTGCGCCAAATTGGCGCGCCATCGTTCCGCTTTTTTACGTCGCCGCTAACACTATCCACATCAGGATAATCAAATATGAGCAATCCAAAGCATGCACAAAAAGGCCTGACCATACTTCAGATAATGGCGATTTTAGCGATAGTTGGAATTTTGGCTACGGTTGTAATGCGGCATTTCGCAAATCTATAGTTTGAATCGCCCAAGCTTCACTAGACACTTTTGAGCCATTCGAAATACTGCCGTTCGGGCTCTACCGGTGATAGCCCATTACTGAAACCATGCCGGCGTTTTGGGTTGCAAAACATTTCGATGTAATGGAAAACATCCTGCTGGGCCTTCTCCCAATCAGCGTAGGTCTTCCGCTTGATCCGGATTGACCCACTTTGTCCGATATTTTGCATTTAATATTAATCCGCCTCAATAAATGCAAACCATCATTCCACTCGGCCCATTACCAAGTTTGGTGGATCAACCAAAAATACAATAGACGGGTCAATCTGCGGCGCAATACAACAGAGGTCGACAGATAGCCTCAGCGCGGCTGATTCAGTTGGCTTCGATGTGCATCGGCACCGGCTTCTTCGGGGTCACACCGATTTCGATGCGTTCGTATTCAGCGATCACCTGCGCGCCCAGCAACAGCAGCGTGGCAGCCACTTCCAGGCTGAGCAGCACGATGATGGCCGTAGTGAGCGAGCCGTACACCACGCTCACCTGCGACAGCGTGCCGAAATACCAGCCCAGCGCATGGCGGATGAATTCCCACAGCAGGCCCGCCGTGGTGCCGCCGATCAGCGCGTGCTGTGCCGTCAACCTGCCTACCGGCATGAAATAATAGATCGCGGAAGTGAGCAGAATCTCCCCGAGCACGCCGGCAATGTAGATCAGCCAGCGCGAAAAGCCGCTCAGCGACCAGCTATGCCCCAGAATAACGAGATTCTCGCCGCCTATCGCCATCAGGCCCACGATCACGAACGTGCCCACGAACAGCGCCGTGCCGATGAAAACAATGTAGCCGAAGGGCAGCAGCAGCGAAACGAGGAAGTGCCGCCTACGCTTCTCCACGCGGTGCAGGAAGATCACCGAGATCGCACTCTCCAGCACTTTGAAACCGAGCGAGCTGAAAAACAGCATCGTGATGAGAAGCACCCAGCCGATCACCTCGCGGTGATCGAGGAACGCCTTCAGCTCCAGCACCACCGCATTGGCCTCGCCCGGCACCACATACTCCAGCGCCCTGATCAGCGTTGCCAGCAACACGCCCTGGTCGATCACTTGCGACAGCGCGATCACCATGAGGATGAGCAGCGGCACAATGGAGAGCAACGCGTAATAGGCAACCGCGCCGGCGAGAAGCAGGCCCTGGTTGGCCTGGAAGGCTTTCAGGACCTGGAGCGCGAAGGCGACGGGATTTTTTAAGATGTAGGATGTTCTGGGGTCGATGAGTTTCATGGGTGGCTATGGTTAGCAAGTGACTCTATCGTGACGGGCTTGCGGCCCATGTGCGATGCAGCACATTGAACATAAAAGGTGAGCAAGACTACCCAATTGAAGCGCTCGATGACACCTGACCGCTTCTGTTGAGTTGCATTTCAGATTGATCCACTTGTTCCTAAATTGTGCATTTAATATTGCCCCGCATGTATGAAGGCAACCGACGATAATACTTGGCATGAACCCATGTTTGGTGGGTCACCCTAAGGTATATATGATGGGTCAATCGACAATACATCACAACAAACTCCCCACCCATCACACCAGCTTTGACGAATGCGTATGCTGAGTTAATACAGTGGTATGAACGAGCCAGCTGGTTACTTGGTAACGAATGGAATGAGCTTGAATTCAGAGGCCACGTGTTGGACTTGGCTACTGTCGAGTTTGCAGCGCATGACTGGCCGGTTTCGATACTCAACAGCCCCTAGCGCCTTCCTGCTTGAAGGTCTGCAAAGCAGCGGATAGCGGTCGTCTGGAACGTTCCGCCATCCTGTTTCAACGCCTAAACTGTTTAACGTGCTCTGCGCCTGCCTTGCCAGCCACGCAGATTCGCCGACTATCCGGAGTTTAATCTCACTCGGCAGGCTCAAGTCGATTAGATCGAGTAACAAACAGTAACAAACTGATACCCCTTCCACGTCGCCATGCTCATATGCTTCAGCCATGGTTCACCCAGTTCAATCCGTTCTGGTATGAATCAGTCAGCAAACAAGCGGTTTGCTGACCGGATAAATCACCTTGAGTACAGGAGTAAGATCGTGAAAACATCACAGCAAATTTTTGCAAGCTTCGCCCTCGGTGCCGGGCTATTGTTGGCACTGCCAGGTATTGCGCAAGCGGATAACGATCGGCCACGCGTGGGGATTAATTTCTCGTTCGGCATGCCGATTTATGACCAGCCCGCCTACGTGTACGCACCGCCACGTCCGGCATATATCTACGCGCAGCCGCGTGCTGTGTATTACGATAACAGCAGGTACGATAGACGAGATGATTATTATGGTCATACGGAAGATCACCGGCATTGGCGTGACCATGGTGACGACCATCATGACGATGAGGACGACTGAAGTCAGGCTCAATCGCCTTACATGCTGGGTGCTGATCGTTAAAAAGTAGCTACGTTATGGTTATGCTCAATTTCAGCAGTTGTGCTCAGCATGCCAAACCTGCACGCAAATTACACATTGTGCAAAGCCAGTTTCATGAGTTATTCACGGAGGACTGCAATCCCTAAATTTCCGGGGTGTATCCATATTGAATATCCCTTCAACCACTACGTCCTCAAAAAAACCCATATTCCACGCGAGCGACAAACGTCTGATCCGGCGCACCCCGATTGATGCCAAAAACCACGCCCGCGCTGTACTCAAACTCACTGCCGGCAGTACCGGGGATTTCCCCGCTCAAGAACGGGCCAATTTGGTAGGCATTGTCGCCAGGTCGATAGTAGGCTTCAAGACCTGGTGCAAACTTGACGTTGATTCGATAGTTAACGCTATACGCGGAACGGAACGCATATTTCGCGCTTGCCCCGGTACCGACCTGTTTCTCCCAGATCAGATTCAGGCGCTGATCAATCCGTCCAGAGCGTTTCTCGAAAAGGGGACCGAACTCGACAGCATCCGGCGTGCCACGTTGCTTGTTGGATTCGTAGGACAGCAGGAACCCGGGATCTGCCCAGAATTCTCCGTTAGATGCGAGCTGAAAGATGTTCTCGAACTCATAACCTACCAAATGCGTTGTCTCGCCGGGGTTCCGCTCGAATCGCCCTAAATACAATTCCGGCTTCCACCAACGGGTGACTGCATGGGAAATCGCCAATTCGAAACCCCCTGCACCGTTGATGTCGGCGCTGCCATCCCGATAGGTAAAACCACGCAATTCGATCTCGTTTTGCCCCTTGGTCACATAAGGTGAGTAAACGATAAAGTCGTCCGCGCACGCGCCTTGTGCCAGCACGACGGTCAGTGCCGTAGTAACCACTGCTAACCAATTTCCGATAGACCGACTATCCCGAGCTTGCATGGCTTTAAAAAACATATTTGTTATCACACATTCAATTCCTTCAGCAGGTTCCAAAGACGCCGCGGTGGCTATCACCGTCCGTGACAAGTTGCACGGGAAGAGCCTCCAAATCAATCAGAGGTTCTTGGCGCCCCCTCCCCCGCTCGCACTCGCGCCATACGCCCGCCCCCCTTGGAACGCATCAGAAGCAAGATCGTCATGAGCGTTCCGACGTAAAACACGAGTTGGATTCCCGATGGGCGAGCAACATACCCCACGAGGATATGCAGAAACTGGCCGGTTAGACTGGTCTGGCTCAGAATATGGGAGGTATTCCACACTGTATTTCCCAGCGCTGGCAGCAGCCCCGCCTGGTTGAGAAATCCTGCGGCTTGGGCAGCAAGACCGGCAGCCAGTAGGAGAATCAGCCAGCTGGTGATCGAGAAGAAATGCCGGGCAGGAATGCGCAACAGGCCATGGTACAACAAGAGCCCAACCAGAACACCGGCTACGACGCCACCCACCCCACCCATAACCATGCTTGCATTTTGGGCTCCGCCAGCGGCAATCGCCCAGAGAAACAAGACCGCCTCAGAGCCTTCGCGCATTACGGCCACGAGAGTAATGACGAGCAGGGCAGCGAGGGGCCGCTTGCCCGTTTGTACATCCGCACCCACAGCAGACAGCTCGGCGGCGAGCTGACGACCATGTGCGCTCATCCATACGTTGTGCCAGGTGAGCATGGCCACGGCGCTCAGCAGAATCCCCGCATCAAGAATTGCTTGGCCGTTACCGGAAAAGGCAGACGAAATCTCCGCGGCGAGGATCGCCACGATTGATGCACCTAACAGCCCCAATCCGATGCCCGTGGCCACCCAGCGACCGCGACCCACAATACCTCGGCTCGCACCGAGTACGATGGCAATGATGAGCGCTGCCTCCAGCACTTCTCGGAACATGATGATCGCCGTCGCTAGCATGCTCAATTCCCCTTCGCCACTACCGTACCTTGCATAGCACGGTTGAAGTCATTAAAGAATTGGTAGCGCCCGGGTTCCAAAGGCCCCACGTAGATCGTTACTTCGCCATTTGCCGGCACAAGTACCTCTCGGGAAAGGTCGGAGCTCTCGAACTCGGCGGGAAGGGGGTCCTGGTTACGAATAACGAGCTTAAGCTTGGTGCCTGCAGGGAGAGCCAACTCCCCGGGTTCGAACTGCTGTCCATGAATCACCAGCACCGGCAACGAGTCGGCGGCAAGCACGGGGCAAGACAACGCGAACGCACCTGATAGGCCAACGGCCAGCAAAGAACGGAACAACATGGCTTCTCCTTGGATAAGTAGCTAATTGGACAATTTATAAATGCCAATATAAATGATAATGATTATCGTGTAAAGAACGGAAAATTACCATTTGAAGCCCGTTCTAGAGGAAGGATTAGTGCTCTACAAAAATAGTCTTGGAAAGCTTGACAACGCTTCACTGTTATCGCTTGATATGCTTCACACACTAGGACAACACTGCGGTTTGCAGATATCTGGATTAAAGAAATCAAGCTTATTTATGAATGAGGGCAACGTTGAACAGGCAAGATGATTACGGCGACGATCAACTGCCCTGTGTCGTTGGCCTTGCTTGCCATCCGGTGTCACTCCCAAGATAGAATAAAAATGGTTTAATGGATTCGAGTCTGAAAACCCAGTGTCAATCTCCCCCCGCGAAGAAGAACCGACATGCTGCCTGCCTCCCTCAAACGCTACGCCTGGCTCTCCATCGCCGCGGCCCTGGTCACAATCCTGCTCAAGGGCTGGGCCTGGTGGCTCACCGGCTCGGTGGGGTTACTTTCCGATGCACTCGAGTCCTTCGTCAATCTGGCGGGAGCGATGATGGCGCTGGCCATGCTGACATTGGCAGCCTTACCGGCGGACGACAACCATGCGCACGGGCACGGAAAAGCGGAATACTTTTCCAGCGCATTCGAAGGCTTTCTCATCCTTGTCGCCGCTGTCAGCATCGCCTATGCAGCCATCGAGCGCCTACTCAATCCGCAGCCGATCGAAGCGGTGGGCATCGGGCTTGCGGTGTCGGTGGTCGCTTCGGTGATTAATCTGGCCACGTCGCGCATCCTCATGGGGGTGGGCAAAAAATTCAGATCTATCACCCTGGAGGCTGACGCGCGTCATCTACTCACCGATGTCTGGACGTCAGTGGGGGTCATTATCGGGGTCGGACTGGTGTGGGTGACAGGCTGGCTCTGGCTCGACCCGGTGATTGCCATCCTGGTGGCCATGAATATTGTGTGGACCGGGTGGCAACTGCTGCAGTGCTCCGCCGCGGGCTTGATGGATGTTTCCATCCCCGAGGAAGAACTGAAGGCGATTGAAAGTGTGCTGGATGGCTACCGCCAGCAGGGGCTGGCGTTCCACGCCTTGCGCACGCGTCAGGCGGGCACCCGTGCTTTCGTCACCTTGCATGTCCTGGTGCCTGGCGCTTGGACGGTCCAGCATGGACATGATTGGTCGGAACGAATCGAAGCTGAGGTTCGCCAGGCCGTGCCACACGCTCACATCACCACCCACCTGGAACCGAAGGAAGACCCCGCCTCCTTGGCGGATCAGGAGTTGGATCGTCTGGCGGATTGAGCCTGTTGGCCGACAAGCGTCATGAACGAACGGCAGAATACGATCCAGGTTGTTTAAAAACACAAAAAAGTTTTCGTACTCGGTAATTTTCAACTTTGTTAGGCTGCCTTGGCAGTGTCAATTTCGTGCTGGGAAGATGGACATGCAGTTGGCGCTCACAGCCTCGACCAGCCGAAAACCGACCAAGCTCAGTTACTTGCCGCTGAGGAAGACGCGGGTGATGTGCCGACCTTCCTTGCGACAGCCTTGGCAGCGTGATCCGTGGCTGTTACACCGTGTTCGATGCCTCTCGCAGCAGCCTTTGCACCGCGCTCAACACCACTGGCAGCAGCGTGCGCGCCGTGCTTGACCCCATGCGCGCCTGCCGTCACGCCCTTTCGACACCGCTAGCAGCGGCCTTTGCGCCACGTTCTATTGCCTTCTCAACCTTTACAACGACAGGCGATGGCGCGCTCGCAGCGGACTGAGCTGACTCATCTGCGCCGGCTGATGCACAGCAGCAGAACACGACGGCCAGAAACGCAAGCTTGATTCGAAATAGTGGATTCATGAGTGAGGAGTTAAGTACCGATACACCCTGCGATGATACATGCGCGTGTTGATTTGCGTTTAAAACTGACCCACTTACAAATGTGCATCTAAATTTGACCC
>DMQT01000140.1 GCA_003455595.1 Betaproteobacteria bacterium | reverse complement strand
GTATGGCCATAGCCATGCCGCGCCAGAAAAATCACCGCGTGGCCACCAATGCTGCCAAACGTAAGCGCGCCCGACGGCTCGCCATACGGGGTGCGTACCACTTGCCGATGCGCAATTTCCAGATTCGCCAGTTGCGTCAGGCCAGTACCGCCTATTATCGCCAGCATGCTTATTGCGCCTGCTGGATGCCAGCCACAAACCATGGCGCGCTGCGGTCACTGGCGGATTTCTGGATGTGCCAGATTTCGTCGAACGGTGCTGCCGGGGCATTGGCTTCTTCGCGGATCAGGCCGTGGAAACGCACGCTGGCGATGACCATATTGCCTTCGGTAACCACATTCAGCATGTCCGCATTGAGCAACGTGACATCGGTTTGTTGCGCAACACTGCCGCGCTCTTGCAGCTGCAAGCTGATTTCGGCGAATACTTCCGGCGTGGTGTATTCACGGATGTCGTTGAGGTCAGCCACGTCATATGCAGCTTGCAGGCGGATGAAGTGCGCCTTGGCATCACGTATGAAAGCGGCATCGTCAAACCAGTCGGGACGGCTGCTCATGACCGGCTGCGCTGCCGCACCACTCATCGGCAGATCGGCGTTGCTCACCGGCATGGGCACCTGGATACTTTGGCCGTGGGCGGTATAGGCCGTGGCCTGCGGCACGGCTGCTTTACGGCGCATGGCGCGAAATACAAAAAATGCAGCGGCGGCCAGCCCCAGCATCAACAGAATATCCATGCCCTTGAGGCCATCAAACCCGTGCCCCATGAACAGCGAAGCCAGCAGGCCACCGGCTGCCAGACCAGCGAGGGGGCCTAACCATTTGTTGCCCGCCGGCGCCGCCGCTGCGGGCGCAGCCGCAGGTGTGCGATTTGGTGCTGGTTGGCTGATACTTTCACGTTGTTTGCCGAAGCTCTTGCCGCCGCCGAAGCGTTTGGCATCAGCATTGGCGGCAAACAAGCTCACGCTCAGCATCAAGGTCAGAAACAGGGTCAGAAATTTACGCATCACATACTCCAGGGATAAAACGATGAACAATGATTCTATCAAGGGCAGTCAAACTGCTTTGGCAGAATAAAGTTGAATAAGTATCAGAAAAAACCGAGTCAATCTTTGGGCTCATCTTTCAGTGCATAGATTGCAGGCAGGTTGCGCCAGGCACCTTCCACGTCCATGCCGCAGCCAAACACAAATCGGTTAGGCAGCTCCAGACCGACAAAATCGGCCTTGATCGGCTTGGCTTTGCCCGTACATTTTTCGGTCAGCACGGCACATGCAACGTCACTTGCGCCAATTTCAAGTAGTTTGGCTCGGATGGCAGCGAGGGTATGACCTTCGTCGAGGATGTCGTCGAGCATCAATATGCTGCGACCCTTGACGGATTCACGCGGCAGCACGCGCCATTGCAATTGACCGCCTTGCGTATGCTGCCCATAACGGCTGGCGTGAACGTAATCAAAATCGAGTGGAAAGCGCAGCAACGGCAGAATTTGGCCGGAAAACACGACCGCGCCCCCCATTACAGACAACACCAGTGGCGTCGTATCTTGATAACGTGCGGTAATGGCCGCAGCGAGTGCAGCAACGGCGGTGTTGACCTCCTCAGCCGAATAAATCAGGTCGGCGTTATTGAGAATGTGCCAGGCGTTGTCCTTATCCAGCATGGTCTGCGAGATTCCTTTGACGACGGCTTTCATACAGGCAGATACCGGCAGAAACCGAGACGTTCAGGCTTTCGACCGTGCCGTACATGGGGATTTTGACCAGCTCGTCGCAATGTTCGCGCGTCAGACGCCGCAGGCCGCCGCCTTCGGCACCCAATACCCAGGCAACCGAACCTCCGACCTTGGCCTGCGCCAGTTCGGTTTCGGCTTCGCCGTCCGCGCCGACGATGTGCACGCCGTATTCCTTGATGTCGCGCAGCGCGCGCGCGAGGTTGGTGACGGTCAGGTAGGGCACGGTTTCCGCTGCGCCACAGGCGACTTTGGCGACAGTGGGCGTGAGGCCGACAGCGCGGTCTTTTGGCGCGATGACGGCGTTCGCGCCCATGGCATCGGCCACGCGCAGGCAGGCACCCAGGTTATGCGGGTCTTGCACGCCGTCGAGTACCAGCAACAGCAAATCGCCCTGCAAGCCTTCCAGTACTTCATCCACGTGGCGCGGTTGCTGCACCATGGTGACGCGCGCGGCGATGCCCTGGTGGCGCGGCCCCCCGGCGATACCGTCGAGGCGTTTGCCATCGACTTGCAGGATACGGACACCGAGCGTTTTGGCGAGTTCGAGCACATCGCGTGCGCGCGCATCCTGTCGCGCCGCGTCAACGAACAATTCTTCAACGCTGGCTGGGTTTTGGCGCAGACGCGCGGTGACGGCGTGAAAGCCGTAAATGAGAATGCCCGCCATGGATTATTTACCTTTGCGCGGTTTGCGGCTGCGCGATTTTTTGTGGGGTGCGTCGGTGTCGGCGGCCGCGTGCTTGGATTTTTTATCGCCTGCGGGTGCACCGTCTTTCCCCGGGGCTTTGCTGATGAGCTCGGTACCGTCGGCACCGGCCAGCACAAAGTCGATGCGCGAGGTGTCGAGGCTGACGCGCACGATTTTGACGTGTACGCGGTCGCCCATGCGATAGCGTACGCCGGTACGTTCACCGGCAATCTGATGGCGTGTCTTGTCGAAATGGAAATAATCGCTGCCCAACTCGGAAATATGCACCAAGCCTTCGACGTAGATGTCGTCGAGCGCCACGAAAATGCCGAAACCGGTGACGCTGGAAATGGTGCCAGGGAAAGTTTCACCCACCCGATCCTGCATGTAAAAACACTTGAGCCAGGCTTCGACGTCGCGTGTGGCGTCGTCGGCTCGGCGTTCGGTCATCGAGCAATGCCCACCCAGCTCAGCCCAGGCCCCTGGTTTGTATTGTTCGCCCTTGAGCGCAGCTTTGATGGCGCGGTGGATCAGCAGATCAGGATAACGCCGGATGGGCGAGGTGAAGTGGGTGTAGTGCTCGTAAGCCAGGCCGAAGTGACCGATGCTATCCGGGCTGTAGACCGCCTGCTGCAGCGAACGCAACATCACCGTTTGCAGCAATTGCGCGTCGGGGCGTCCTTTGATGGACTCCAGCAATACGGCGTAGTCCTTGGCATGCGGATCATCGCCGCCACCCAGGCCAAAGCCGAACTCGGACAGGAATTCACGCAGCGCAGTCAGTTTTTCCGGCGTCGGGCCTTCATGGATACGGTACAGCGCGGGCTGCTTTTTCTTTTGCAGAAAATCCGATGCGCATACGTTGGCCGCCAGCATGCACTCTTCAATCAGGCGGTGCGCGTCGTTACGGTACACCGGGATGATGCGGTCGATTTTTTTATCTTCATTGAAAATCATTTGTGTTTCGATGGTTTCAAAGTCAATCGCGCCGCGCCGTCCGCGAGCCTTCAACAGCACTTTGAACAAGGTGTAGAGGTTGTTGAGCTGGGGCAGCAGATCGCCGTGCGCACCGGCATTCTGCGGATGCTGCAGCCAGTCCCACACCTGGTTGTAGGTAAGACGCGCGTGCGAGTACATTACCGCAGGGTAAAAACGGTAGTCCTTGACGGCGCCCTGCGCCCCAATGTGCATGTCGCATACCATGCACAGGCGTTCGACTTGCGGGTTGATCGAGCACAGGCCGTTGGAGAGTTCTTCCGGCAGCATGGGAATAACGCGGCGCGGGAAATACACTGAATTGCCGCGATTGTAGGCTTCGGTGTCGAGCGGATCGCCGGGCTGTACATAATGCGACACATCGGCGATTGCCACCACCAGGCGGAAGCCTTTGCCTTGCGGCTCGCAATAGACGGCGTCGTCGAAATCGCGCGCGGTTTCGCCGTCGATGGTGACCAGCGGCAGGTGACGAATGTCTTCGCGTCCGGCATGGTCTTTCTTGAGCACTTTCTTGGGCAGTTTTTTGGCGATTTTTTCTACCGCCTCGGGGAAAATATACGGTAACGAGTGCTTGCGTAGCGCAATTTCGATTTCCATACCCGGGTCGGCATAGCTGCCCAGTACTTCGACCACACGCCCCATTGGCTTGGCGTATTTGCCAGGTTGCTCTATCAGTTCGACGCTGACGACTTGACCTGGCTCGGCGTTGCCCTGATTACCTGCCGGGATGAGGATATCCTGCGTGATACGCTTGTTTTCAGCCGCTACCAGCATGATGCCGTGCTCGACTACCAGCCGACCGACGATATGGGTGTTGGCGCGTTCCAGCACCTCAACGATTTTGCCTTCGCGGCGACCGCGCCGATCCAGACCGATTTCGCGCGCCATGGCACGATCACCATGCATGGTCTTCTGCATTTCGCGCGGCGACAGGTACAAGTCATCGCTGCCGTCGTCGGGTGCCAGAAAGCCGAAGCCATCCGGATGGCCTTCAACGCGGCCTTTGATAAGGTCGAGTTTCTCCACCACGCACAAGTCGCCGCAGCGGTTTTGCATCAATTCTCCGTCACGTTCCATGGCACGCAAGCGACGCGAAAACAGATCGGATTCGTCTTCCGTAATGCCGAGTAGACCGGCAAGCATTTCCGGCAATAGCGGCGCGCCTTGTTGGCGCAACACATCCATGATGAATTCGCGGCTGGGCAGCGGCTGCTCGTAGCGCTCGCGTTCGCGCTCCAGGTGGGGGTCAGACCAGCGCAGTGCTGTGGTGTCGGCATTCGCCGTGGGCTTTTTCATTGACAAGCTTCCTCGTTCATTTATAATGCGCGTCTCTTCCAGCCCAGATGGCGGAATTGGTAGACGCACATGGTTCAGGTCCATGCGGTGGTAACACTGTGGAGGTTCGAGTCCTCTTCTGGGCACCAAAAATGTAAAGGCAAAAGGGCAGCGCAAGCTGCCCTTTTTCTTTGTCCATCGCAAGCGTAAAAATTATCGACTGTCATCTTGCTCACGGGAACCTGCGGGCTATCTGGCGAACGTCCCCGTACGGGCTCATATTCAGTCGAAGGGATGGCGTAGAACAATGGTTTCTTCGCGATCCGGGCCGGTCGAGATCATGTCGATAGGCACTTCACACAATTCTTCCATGCGCTTGAGATACGCACGCGCGGGCGCGGGCAGGTCTTCGTAACGCTTGATGCCGACCGTGCTTTCTTTCCAGGCGGGCATTTCTTCATACACCGGTTCGCACTTGGCCAGGGTTTCGGCACCGACCGGCAGAATGTCCGAGAAGCCCCCATCCAGATTGTAGCCAACGCAGACACGCAGGGTTTCCATGCCGTCGAGTACGTCCAGCTTGGTCACACACAAGCCCGACACGCCATTGATCTGGATCGAACGCTTGAGTGCAGCCGCGTCAAACCAGCCACAGCGACGTGCGCGTCCGGTGGTGGAGCCGAATTCGTGACCGCGCTCGGCGAGGTATTTGCCGTTGTCGTCGAACAGCTCAGTGGGGAACGGGCCCGAGCCGACACGCGTGGTGTAGGCCTTGGTGATGCCCAGCACATAATGCAGCGTGTGCGGCCCAACGCCCGCGCCAGTGGCTGCGCCGCCTGAGGTGCAGTTGCTGGAAGTGACGAACGGATAGGTGCCGTGATCGATATCAAGCAGCGTGCCCTGTGCGCCTTCAAACAGCAGGTTATTGCCGGCGCGGTTAGCTTCGTACAACAGGCGCGGCACGTCGGCCACCATCGGTTTGATGCGCTCTGCCAGCAGTAGGGTTTGATCCAGCGTTTTGTTGAAATCCACCGCTTCCGCGTGGAAATAGTTTTTCAGCACGAAGTTGTGATAGTCCAGCACTTCGCCCAGCTTTGCGGCGAAGCGCTCGCGGTGAAATACATCTTGCAGACGAATCGCCCGGCGCGCCACCTTGTCTTCGTAGGCCGGACCGATGCCGCGTCCGGTGGTGCCGATTTTACCGGCACCCTTGGCCAGCTCGCGAGCCTGATCCAGCGCAATGTGGTACGACAGTATTAGTGGACAGGCTTCGGAAATTTTCAGGCGCGAGGCGACATTCACGCCCGCGTTTTCGAGCATGTCGACTTCTTCCAGCAGGGCTTCGGGCGAAACGACAACCCCATTGCCGATGTAGCAGGTGACTTTGTCGCGCAGAATGCCGGACGGGATCAGGTGCAAGACAGTTTTCTTGCCTGCCACCACCAGGGTGTGGCCCGCATTGTGTCCGCCCTGAAAGCGCACCACGCCTTGCGCGTGGTCGGTGAGCCAGTCGACAATCTTGCCTTTGCCTTCATCTCCCCATTGCGTGCCGATGACGACGACGTTCTTGGTCATATCTTGTTTTCCAGACGATAGTATTGAATGATTTATTTCGGTAAATGGATAATTTCCCATTCACCCTTGTTGTCCATCAGCATACGCTCGCAGCCGAGCTCGGCGCGGTTGGCTTCATGACCCGGCAATTCAACTATGACGGTTTCACCACCAGTGCGCAGCTGCTGTATCTTTTCGGCCAGTTTGGCGTTTTTTAGATACGGCGCGAGGATCGCTTTGGCCGCGCCGGCACGCCAGAACTGGGTGGCAATTTCACGTAAATCGAGACTGAAACCTGTGGCAGCACGTGCGCGGCCAAATGATTTTCCTACCTCGTCGTAACGTCCGCCTTGCGCCAACACACTGGTATGTGTGCCCGCATAGGCAGCAAACACTACGCCGCTGTGGTAGTGATAACCGCGCAATTCAGCCAGGTCGATATTGATTTTTGCGCTGCCTTTGAGCTCGTTGGTGATGGCGCGCAATTCATCCAGTGCCTGGGTGATTTCCAGGCTGCTGGGCAGTATGCGGAAGGCCTCATCCAGCACTTCGATGCCACCGTAAAGGTTGGGCAACGCGGCAAATGCGGCGCGGGCGATGGCGTCCATGCCGCTGGTGAGGCTGCTGATGCTGGATGCATCCTTGGCCTGTAATGCCTGGAACAGCGCGCCCTCAAGTTCAGCGGGGACGTGGCTGTATTGCACCAGGCCGCGGAATACGCCGACATGGCCGATATCAAGGTAGAGATCGCCCACACCGGCCAGTGTCAGTGCATCCAGCATCAGACGCTGGATTTCAACGTCAGCTTCGAAGCCGCTGTGGCCGTAGAGTTCAGCCCCTAGCTGCATCAATTCACGCGAGCGGCTCATGCCTTCGGGCAGGGTGTGCACGACGGTGCCGGCATAACACAGGCGGGTTACGCCCTGGCGGTTGAGCAGGTGCGCATCAATGCGCGCTACCTGGGGTGTGATGTCTGCGCGCAGACCCATCATGCGCCCGGTTAACTGATCGACCAGTTTGAATGTGCGCGTATCCAGGTCGCTGCCGGTGCCGGTCAGTAACGATTCCAGATATTCGATCTGCGGCGGCGTGACCAGCTCATACCCATGAGTACGGAACAGATTGAGCATGGCGCGACGCAGGTTTTCCATGCGCCACGCCACCGGTGGCAGCAAGTCTTCGATATATTCAGGTAATAGCCAGTTATGCATTTGAGTGTGGTTGCAGCAGGTTCAACAAACCGTGGAGCATAGACGTGAGGTTGCTTGAGCGCAATATGTGCGCAGTTTCATAGCTACAGCCCGACGGTGTGACGCGCGCTGTAGCCTGCGCGTCACGCGGTCTTATTTGCTGGGGCGGGGCGACCGCATGTATTTGAAGAACGCCGAATTGGGCTCCAGTACCAGCACGTCGCTCTTGCTTCTGAAGCTTTGACGGTACGCGTCCATGCTACGGTAGAAGGCATAGAACTCGGGGTTTTTAGAATACGCTGCGCCGTAAATGCTACTGGCTTTAGCATCGCCTTCACCTTTAAGCTGCTGCGCGCCACGATAGGCTTCGGCAATAATCACTTCGCGCTGACGATCAGCATCGGCACGGATTTTTTCTGCTTCTGCTGAGCCGGTTGAACGCAGCTCATTGGCGACGCGTTTACGCTCTGCTTCCATGCGCCGGTATACCGATTCGCTGACTTCTTGCGGCAGATCGACGTGTTTCAGGCGGACATCCAGCACTTGAACGCCGATTTTACGTGCGTCCTGATCTGCCTTGCTACGCAGTGTGTCCATGATCTGGTCACGCTGGCCTGACACTACCTGCTGGATGGTGCGCTTGCCGAATTCAGCACGCAGCCCGTCATTGATGGTCTGCTGCAGGCGTGTGGCGGCACGGGTCTCGTCACCGCCGACGCTGACGTAGTATTGCTTGACGTCAATGATGCGCCACTTGGCAAACGAATCGACCAGCACGTTTTTCTTTTCGGAAGTGATGAAACGCTCCGGATCGGCCGAATCCAGCGTGAGAATACGCGTGTCAAAGTAGCGTACATTCTGGATCAACGGCAACTTGAAATACAGACCTGGTTGTTTATGTACTGCCACCACTTCGCCCAGCTGGAACACCATCGCATTCTGGCGTTGGTCCACGGTGTACATGGACAGGCTCGCCAGAATTAACAGCGCCAGTACCGCCATGATAATCATATTAAAATGTTTCATGGTCGATCCTCCCGGTCACGGCTGCGGAAGGCATCACGCGAGCGTGTGGCGTCCTGTGCCGTATTGTCTGCCGGTGCGGGCTTTGTGACAGGCGTGGTGTCAAGTATGGCAGGCAGCCCCGTACTTGAGCCAGACATCTGCATCAACTTGTCGAGTGGCAGATAAATCAGGTTGTTACCACCCTTGGTCGAGTCGACCAATACCTTGCTGGTGCTCGTCAATACTTGCTGCATCATGTCCTGGTACATCCGTTCGCGGGTAACTGCGGGGGCCTTGTCGTACTCGACCAGCACTTGTTTGAAGCGGCTAGCGTCACCTTCGGCATTCGCAATTACCGACTGTTTGTAACCGCTGGCTTCTTCTGCCAGCCGTGCTGCCATACCGCGCGCCTTGGGAATCACATCATTGGCGTAGGCCTGGCCTTCACTCTTGAGCCGTTCCCGATCCTGACCCGCTTTAACCGCATCGTCGAATGCAGCTTGAACTTCTTGTGGCGGCTGGGCATTCTGCAGCGTTACCTTGCTGATACTGATGCCGGTCTTGTAGCGATCCAGCACTTTTTGAATGCGCTCGGTTGCACTGGCTGCCACGTCGGCGCGTCCTTCATACAGCACATAATCCATTTTGTTCTTACCGACGATTTCACTCATCACGCTCTCGGCCACCTGCCGCACTGCGTCATCGGGTGAGCGGTTGTTGAACAGATAATCCTCTGGATCTTTGAGCGTGTATTGCACGGCAAACTGGATGTCGATGATGTTTTCGTCATCGGTCAGCATCAAGGACTCTTTCAGAATTTTGCTTTTGACGTTATTGCGATAACCGATTTCGACCGTGCGTACCTGTTCGATGTTGACCACTTGCACGCTTTCAATCGGCCACGGCAGGTGCCAGTTCGGACCGGGTTGGGTGGTTTCGATAAACTTACCAAAACGCAGCACTACGCCGCGTTCGCCCTGGTCGACAATGTAGAATCCGCTGGCCAGCCAGATGGCAAATACGATGGCCGCAGCGATGCCCAGACCCGCTGCGCCGATGCCATTGGAACCAGGACTGCCACCAGGTTTTTTACCGCCAAACAAACTGCTCAGCTTGGCGGTAAAGCGCCGCCAGATCTCGTCCAGATCAGGCGGGCCTTCATTCTTTTTGCCCCACTGTGGGTCATTCCATGCCATGGTTAATCCAGTTCCGGGTGATATTCATTATTGATGAGCGTGCGGCTGGCCGATTGCACTGCGGGCAGCTTGAATGCGGTTACTTTTTCCACCAGCATATCGCGTAGCAGTGCAATGCCAGCGCCGGTTTTGGCGCTCAATTTAATCCGCGTAATCTTATCATATTCATCCCGCTCGACACCGGCTTCGATGTGGTTGAGGTCTATCTTGTTCATGATCAGTATTTGCGGTACGTGGTCGGCACCGATTTCGGCCAATACCTTGTTGACTTCAGCGATCTGCTTGTCGCGATTCGGGCTGGCTGCATCGACGACGTGCAGCAGCAGGTCGGCCTGGATGGTTTCTTCCAGCGTTGCACGAAAGCTCTCTACCAATGTATGCGGCAGGCGGGTGATGAAGCCGACTGTATCCGACAGTACGATCTCGCCCGCCTCGGGCAGATATAGCTGGCGGGTGGTGGTATCCAGCGTGGCGAACAGCTGATCGGCCGCGTAGCTGCCGGCGTGCGTCAGCGCATTGAACAAAGTGGATTTGCCCGCGTTGGTGTAGCCCACCAGTGACACCGACATCACTCGGCCGCGCAGGCGTGCGCGGCGCTGTACGGTGCGTTGCTGATGCTGCTTGACCAGGCGATCCTTGAGCAGTTTGACGCGTTTGCCGAGCAACCGGCGATCAGTTTCCAGCTGGGTTTCGCCCGGTCCACGTAAGCCGACCCCCCCTTTTTGCCGTTCCAGGTGGGTCCAGCCGCGTACCAGTCGGGTGGCAATATGACCCAGTTGTGCGAGTTCGACCTGCAGTTGCCCCTCGGCACTCTTGGCGCGACGCGCAAAGATGTCGAGTATCAGGCTGGTGCGATCAACCACGCGGCACATCAGCTTGGCTTCCAGGTTGCGCTCCTGTGCCGGTGACAGGTTGTGGTTGAAGATCACCAGACCAGCCTCGCTGGCTTGTACCAGCGCGGCGATTTCTTCAACCTTGCCGCTACCGGCAAACAGGGCGGAATCAGGGCGGGCACGGCGGCCTTCTATCAGTCCGACGATTTCGAGGTTGGCACTGTCAGCCAGCCGATGCAGTTCCTCGACGCTGTCGGCGTAATCCGGTTCGCCGAAATCCAGACTGACCAGCACCACGCGTTCACTGCCAGCATGGCGATCAAACATTACGGCTACTCTGGTGGACGTGTGTAATCAGGACATCAACGATGGCGGGATGTGAGGTGCAGCATGGCGTAGAAGCGATCAGCTTATTCAGTGGCTTGTTCCTGATGCAGGTTAATCGAGCGGGCCGGCACAATGGTCGAAATGGCGTGTTTATAGACCATTTGTGTCACGGCATTTTTAAGCAAGACGACGTATTGATCGAACGACTCGATATGACCTTGCAGCTTGATGCCGTTCACCAGATAAATGGAGACCGGCACGTGTTCCTTGCGCAGTGCATTGAGAAACGGGTCTTGTAGCAACTGCCCCTTGGGTGCATTCATTATATTGTAACTCCCAGCAATAAATCGAATCTTAGCTTCATTATGCGGATATGCGAACTATCCGGCAAATATTAGCGCTTTATAATGTAACGATGATTTGGCTATTCACATCGAGTTGTGGATGGCCAAAGTGAAATCCCTGCCCCCAATTGACGCCCATTTTAAGCAGGAGTTCCGCCGTTTCCGCATCCTCGACATTTTCTGCAATGGTGGTGATGTCCTGACGCAGGCAGAGATCGATAATGCTCTGGATCATGTCCTGAATTTTGCCGTTATGACGCATATTGGCCACCATCCAGCCTTCAATCTTGAGAAAGCTGACAGGCAGTTTGGCGAGGTAGAGGAACGACGAATAGCCGCTGCCAAAATCGTCCAGCGCCAGGCGAAAACCATAATCGAGCAGTGGCTGTACTTCGCGTACCAGCAAGTCGAGATTGCCGATGAACTGGCGCTCGGTGATTTCAAAAACCAGCGGTTTGATGGCGTTCTGTGCCACGCTACAGCTGCCACAAATCTGTTGTGCATTATTGAGCAGCTGCTGGACCAATTCGGGTCGCGCGAGAAACTGTGGCGACAGATTCACAAAATGCGCGAAGGTCCCGGACGCCCCTGCTCCCAAGCGGGAGGCGCAGCGTGACATGGCCTGACGCGCGATGGTTTCATCGACCAGGTGTATCAGATGCAGGCCTTCGGCGGCTTCAATGAAATCGGCTGCCGGGAGGATCTTTGCCAACCAGGCGCGCCAGCGCCTCATCAGCGACGGCCTGGCCGTTAGTCAAGTCCACCATGACCTGATACGCCGGCATCACGCGTGCCGTCTGTAAAGCCGACTGCAACTCACCCGCCTTCCACAACATGTTGCGTTGTGCGGGTTGGTGCATGACGATACGGTCGCGGCCCGCGTTTTTGGCCTCGTATAGCGCACTATCCGCCTCCGCCAAAATGCGGGTGAGGTCAGCCGTACTACCTTGTGTGACGCTGACCCCCGCGCTCAGGGTGAGTTTGAGCACGCCGTGCGGGGTGTTGACTGCGTATTGTTGATACACCAGGCGCAGACGATCCACCACGCTGAATGCCTGGTCATGGTCAACCTGGTGCAGATAGATCAGGAACTCTTCTCCGCCCCAGCGCGCCAGCCAGTCGCCTTCGCGCATGTGGCCGTGCAGCGTGTTCGCGGCTTGCTGTAATACCAGGTCGCCGATTTCGTGGCCGTAATGGTCGTTGACCAGCTTGAACCGATCCAGGTCGCAAATGGCGATGGCAAAGGGCGTGCCATCGCGCTGCCTGCGTCCATATTCTTCGGCCAGCCGCGTTTCGGCAGCCCGGCGGTTGGGCAGGCCGGTGAGCACATCGGTGAGGGCGAGTGCACGCAATTCGGTCTGTTGCTTGATTTGCAGCAGCATCTGACCAAACCAGGCGGCAAGCAATTCCATAAAGGTTTTGTCCTCCGGCGTATACGGCCGCTGGCGCGGCTTACGACGCAGGAACGACAGGCTGCCATAGAGCGTGTCCCCCACCCATAGCGGCGCCCCGGCATAGACAGCGAACTTGAACTGGGTGAAAAGTGGGTGCTGGCGATACGCCAAGTCGGCTCCCATGTTATCCAGGAACAGGCTTTGCTGGGTCTGCATGACCTGGTGGCAAACAGTCTGGTCTAAAGCAATATGCCATGGCAGTTGAAACACGCTGCTGACGTCATACACATAGCGCAGCGCGTACTCCGGGTCAGTTTCCCCCACCAGCGCCACGTCCATGTCGAGGGCAATGCTTGCCGCCTTGAGCATGGCATCAATTTTCTGATGCTGGTCCAGCGAACGATCCGTTGCAACGCGCCACAGCGTGTGCATGCGGTCTTGTGCGCCGGGAGGTGTCGTCATGGCTGACTAACTAGGCTCGATGGACGCAGCGCGCAACTGTGCGGCGGCGGCTTCCGGGCTGATGGTGTTGACGAACAGGCCGGAGCCCAGTTCAAAGCCGGTGGGGATGGAGGTGCGCGGGCAGATTTCCAGGTGCCAATGGTAACTTGCCGTATTGTCGGCAACGTGCTCGTCATGCGGCACCGAGTGCAGGAAATAGTTGTACTGTGCGCCGCCGATGACCGCCTCCAGTCGTGCCATGGTGCGTTTCAATACCGCTGCCAGGTCGGCCAGATCAGCGTCGTTGATAGTGAGAAAATCCGCCTGATGCACCAGTGGCAGAATATGAACCTCCCACTCGAAACGGCTGGCGAACGGTTTGATGGCGATGAATTTTTCGCCGCGTTCTACCACGTATTGACCGACGTCGATCTTGCGCCGGATTTCGCCCGAATTGCGGTCGTAAATGGTGGCTTCGAAGGTCAGTGCTTCGTCGATCAGCGCGCAGAAGATGCAGTGGTGGTGTTTGCGGAAATACTCGCGGCTGTTGTTGACTTCGTTTTGCACGTTCTCCGGCACCACCGGCATGGCGATGACCTGGCTGTGGGTGTGCGGAATTGAGGCGCCGGCGGCCGGGCCGAAATTCTTGAATACCAGCACGTATTTCAGACGCGCATCCGAGGCGAATATCTGCGCCATGCGGTCGCGATAGGCACCAAACAGCATCGACAGGTGGTCGGTGCTCATGTCGTGCACCGCAGTGCCATGCTCGAAATGGTCGATGATGACCTCGTGGCGCCCATACCCGTCGATGGTCTGCTGCAGGCCGAAGCTGAAATTGGGCTGATTGCGCTCGTCGCCCAGTACCGGATACAGATTCTCGACGATACGGATCTGCCAGTCGCCGCTGGCTGGATAAGTCAGAATTTCCGGTGGCGTGCGGTCTTCGTTACCACGACAGAACGGGCAGGTTTCAACGTGCTTGCGGGTGTCGCGCGGTGCCAGCGCCTCGGCTTTTTTTGGACGCATGCTGCGCGCCGTGGCGACCAGCACCGACTCGCTCGGCACAATCGGGTTGATACGGATTTCGCGTACTTCGTTTGGTTCGCTCATGTTGTCTCCCTTGTTATTTGAACAAGTTTAACGCACCCGCGACGATCAGTCTTTCTTGCGTTGCTTGCCGTACAGTTTACGTCCCACCATGCGCTTGCGGTGTGCAGCGCGTTTTTCGCTGTCGGTCGGTGGCGCGGGTTTGCGGCCAGCGAATGGATTGGCACCGACGTTGAACTGAACCCGCAACGGCGTGCCTTGCAGTTTGAACGCCTGGCGGAAGGTGTTTTCCAGATAGCGCTTGTAGCTGTCGGCGATTTTATCCAGCGCGCTGCCGTGTACCACGATCAGCGGCGGGTTCATGCCGCCCTGGTGCGCATAGCGCGGTTTGGGGCGAAACGGACCGGATTTGGGCGGTTGGTGCGCCATCACCGCGTCCATCAGGATGCGTGTGAGCTGCGGTGTAGGCAGCTTTGCCATCGCCGCTGCATAGGCCTCATCCACCGAGCCGATCAAACTCCCGACGCCGGTGCCTTTGAGCGCTGAAATATAGTGGAACTTGGCGAATTCCAGGAATTGCAGCTTGCGTGAAATGTCGCGTTTGACGGTATCGCGCTTGTAATCATCGAGGTCGTCCCATTTATTCACCGCGACCACCAGCGCGCGGCCGGTTTCCAGGATGAAGCCGGCCATGTGCGCGTCCTGTTCGGTGATGTCGCTCTGGGCGTCCAGCACCAGCACCACGACGTTGCAGTCTTCGATGGCTTGCAGGGTCTTGACCACCGAAAATTTCTCGATGGCTTCGAAAATCTTGCCTTTGCGGCGCACTCCGGCGGTGTCAATCAGCGTGTATTTCTTGCCGGCGCGTTCAAAATCGATATAAATGCTGTCGCGCGTGGTGCCGGGCTGGTCAAAGGCGATGACGCGCTCTTCGCCCAGCAGGGTGTTGACCAGCGTCGATTTGCCGACGTTGGGGCGGCCGACGATGGCGATTTTCGGGTGGCGATCTGCCTCTTCCTCGGCTGCATCCGGAAAGCTTTCCAGCGCTAGTTCGACCAGTTCCTCTACGCCTTCGCCGTGGCTGGCAGAAATCGCCAGCGGGTCGCCCAGCGCCAGTTCGTGAAACTCGGCGGTGACTACTTCGCGGCGCATGCCTTCGGTCTTGTTGACCACCAGAAACACCGGGCAGCCGCTTTGGCGCAGGCGATCAGCGATGATTTTGTCCTGCGCAGTGCAGCCGGTGCGCACGTCCACCATGAACAGAATCACGTCGGCTTCATCGACGGCCTGCAAGGTCTGGCGTGCCATTTCGTGCATGATGCCGTCTTTGACGACCGGTTCAAAACCGCCGGTATCAACCACCAGAAAGGGCTTTTCGCCGATTTTGCCATGACCGTAATGGCGGTCGCGGGTGAGGCCGGGAATATCCGCAACGATGGCGTCGCGGGTTTTGGTGAGGCGGTTGAACAGGGTGGACTTGCCCACATTGGGGCGGCCTACCAGTACGAGCGTGGGTTTCATGATGTGTGACCGCCAGCTTGGGCTGACATGGAATATTAAGGTTGCAATGTCAGCGCGTAAACGCCGCCATTGGCGGTTTGTACCATCAGGCCGCTGCTGCGGGCTTGCGGTGCGCTGATGATGGGTGAGCCGTCGGTGGCGGCGCGACCGGCAAAGCTGCCGTCGTCGAGCGCCAGCAGGTGCACGTAGCCTTGCAGATCGCCGACCGTCAGATAATTGCCGACCCGGGTTGGCGTGGTGAGGTGGCGCGCGCGCAGGGTGTCCTGCTTCCACACACTGCGGCCAGAGGCTTTTTCCAGCGCAATAACGGCGTCCTTGGTATCGGTGACATAGACGTTGTTGTCGTCCATCGCCAATCCGGCGGTGCTGGAAATGTCGCGTGACCAGAGCAGGTTGCCGCTACGCAGCTCAAAACACGCAACGCGCCCCTGGTAGGCGGCTGCGCAAACTTGCGTGTCGTCTGCCACCGGCGTGCTGGTGATATCGGCAATGCGCTCGATCTCGGACGCGCCCTTGGGTACGGCAACGTTGGCTTCCCACCCCAACGTGCCGCTGTCGAGTGCCAGCGCCACCAGTTTGCCGCCGGCGAATCCGGCAAATACGCCGCCTTTGGTAATCAGCAATCCGGCCTGACTGCGCAGCGACAAGGCCGGCAGGGTGCGTTCATACATCCATTTGCGCGTGCCGTTCTTGGCATCGAGTGCGTAAATATGGCCGTCGGCGGTGCGTACCACCACCAGTCCGCTGGCGACTTGCGGTACGCCGAGCACCTCACTCGATAGCTGGGTTTTCCACAGTGCTTTGCCGCTAGCGTCAAATGCCAGCAACTGGCCTTTCAGGGTGCCGACCACTTCAATGTCATCACCCGCGCCGACGCCTGCCGACAGCTTGCTGCCGGTGTTGCTTTGCCAGACGGTGGCGCCGGTTGTGGCATCGAGTTTGTGCAACTGGCCGTCCTGCCCGGTGGCGAACATGGCGTTGGCATTCACTGCGGGTGCGAAGGCATAGCCCTGTGCCGTGCCCACTTTGGCTTGCCAGCCGGTTTTGACGCTGACGCGGGGTTTGAATTCCACTAGGGCGGCGGGTTTTTCAGTGGCCGTGCTGCTGCCGAACCAGTTCATCGGATTGACGCTGGGCAGGCTGGCGCAGCCGGTCAGGCCGGCGGCCAACAACAGGGGTGTAATACGGCTTAGTGCGCTCATTTGGTTTCTCCACCGAGGCCATCGAGTTTGACTTCGATGTATTTGCGGAACGGGCTTTGCGCGTCGAGTTTCTCCAGCGCGATGGTATAGCTGGCGCGCGCCTGCGCAGGCTGGTTCTGTTGCATCAGCGCGTCACCTTTGAGGTCGGCAAAGCGACCGGCGAAGGCTTCGTCGTGCGGCGCATCGAGCAGCTTGATCGCGGCGGCCGGATTTTTTTGGTCTATCAGCAGGGCAGCCAAACGCAGGCTGGCGAGTTGTTTCAGGCCGTTTTCGTCGCTGTGGTCAAGCACCCACTGCAACTGTGCCTGGGCGCTTTTGAAATCGCCTGCCTGACTATTGCTGCTGGCCGAAATCAGCGCAGCGCGGGCGGCATAGACGGTGCTCGCGTACTTGTCGATGAGCGCAGCGGCGGTGTCCTTTACCAGCTTCGGCTGGTTGGCTTGCTGTGCCGTTTCCAGCGTGCCAAACAGGCTGGCGGCCTCGGCGGATTTTTGCCGCTGATGGTAGTTCCACCATTGCATGCCGGCAGCGGCAATGATGGCTATCGCCAGCACGCCGACAACCAGATTGCCGTAGCGGTTCCAGGCGTCTTTAAGGGCGTCGAGCTTTTCCTGCTCTTCCAGATCGTAGGCCATGGATTTATTTCCTTGCTTTCAAAAGGTGAATGAGTTGTTCGGTGCTGCAATGCGCCTGTTCGGCGGCTTCACGCAGTGGTTTCAGGCTGATGTGACCGGCTGCGGCTTCGTCGTCGCCAATGATCAGTGCGTAATGCGCGCCGCTGGCGTCGGCTTTTTTCATCTGCGATTTGAAGCTACCGCCGCCGCAGTGTAGCACTGCCGTCAGGCCAGCCTCACGCAGCGCGCGCGCGACCTGCCAGGCAAACGGCGTAGCGGCGTCACCTTGATGCACGATGTAGGCATCGGGGGCGTTGTCTGGCGGGGCGATCCCGGCGTCTTCCAGCAGCGCCAGCAGGCGTTCGACGCCCATGGCATAACCGCACGCCGGTGCGGGTTTGCCGCCGATTTGCTCGATCAGGCTGTCATAACGCCCACCGGCGCAGACTGTGCCCTGTGCGCCGAGTTTATCGGTGACCCATTCGAATACGGTGTAGTTGTAATAGTCCAGCCCACGTACTAGCCGTGGGTTGATGCGGTAGTCGATGCCGTTGGCGCGTAGCAGGGTTTGCACGCCCTCGAAATGCGCGGTGGAATCCTCGTCGAGGTCGTCCAGCAGGCGCGGCGCGGCGTCGATCAGCGCCTGCATGGCGGGATTCTTGCTGTCGAGGATACGCAGGGGATTGCTATGCAGGCGGCGTTTGGCGTCGTCGTCGAGTGTGTCCGGATGCGCTTCAAAGTAGGTAACCAGGCGGGTGCGGTAGCGCGCACGTGATGCTGCACTGCCCAGCGTATTCAGTTCCAGCGTGATGTCGGTCAGACCCAAACGACGCCACAGGTCGGCGGTCATGACGATGTGTTCGACATCCATGTCGGGCCCGGCATAACCGAGCGACTCCACGCCGACCTGGTGAAACTGGCGATAGCGGCCTTTTTGCGGGCGCTCGTGGCGGAACATCGGCCCGGCGTACCACAGCCGCTGCGGTGCGTTGTACAGCAGGTTGTGCTGGATCACGGCGCGCACGCAGGCAGCGGTGCCTTCCGGGCGCAGCGCCAACTGTTCGCCATTGAGCGCGTCTTCGAACGCGTACATTTCTTTTTCAACGATGTCGGTGACCTCGCCGATGGCGCGCTTGAACAGCGCGGTCTGCTCGACGATGGGCGTGCGCATTTCACGGTAGCCGTAGGCGGCGAGCCAGTCGCGCACCACGGCTTCAAAGTGCTGCCAGCGCGGGCTGTGCTCGGGCAGTATGTCGTTCATGCCACGAATGGCCTGGAGAGGAGTGTTCATGAATCTATCGTTTATAGGGCCACGGTGGGCCGGGTTTATACAACAGCAATCGGGATGACTTTGGCCTTGTGCAGCGCCTGGCCTTCGGCGTAATGGCTGCGCACGTAGGTTTCCACAATCTGCTGGAATTCTTCGGCGATGCGCTCGCCTTTAAGGGTCACGGTCTTGCTGCCATCGACGTACACTGGCGCGACCGGCACTTCGCCGGTGCCCGGCAGCGATATGCCGATGTTGGCGTGTTTGGATTCGCCCGGGCCGTTGACCACACAGCCCATCACCGCCACGCGCATGTCTTCCACGCCCGGGTAATGCTTGCGCCACACCGGCATTTGGTCGCGCAGATAGCGTTGAATATCCTGCGCCAGGTGCTGGAACACGGTGCTGGTGGTACGGCCGCAACCGGGACACGCCACTACCATCGGCGTGAACGAGCGCAGCCCCATGGTTTGCAGGATTTCCTGGCCGACCACGACTTCCTGGCAGCGGTCGCCGCCAGGTTCCGGCGTTAATGAGATCCGAATGGTGTCGCCGATACCTTCTTGCAACAGTACCGACAACGCTGCGGTCGAGGCGACGATGCCTTTGGAGCCCATGCCCGCCTCGGTCAGTCCGAGGTGTAGCGGGTAATCGCTGCGCGTGGCAAGTTCGCGGTAGGTGCTGATCAAGTCCTGCACGCCGGATAATTTGCACGACAGGATGATGCGGTCGCCGGGCAGGCCGATTTCTTCGGCTTTGCGCGCTGACTCCAGTGCTGAGGTAATCAGTGCCTCACGCATCACCCATTCCGGCGCGCGCGGTTCGGCCAGTTGGGCATTGTCGTCCATCATGCGCGCCAACAAGGCCTGATCCAGGCTGCCCCAGTTGACGCCGATGCGCACTGGTTTGTTGAAGCGGCAGGCGGTTTCGATCATCGCCGCGTATTGCTCGTCGCGCTTGCTGCCTTTGCCGACATTGCCGGGGTTGATACGATATTTGCCCAGCGCTTCGGCACACGCAGGCACGCTGGCAAGCAGCTTGTGGCCGTTAAAGTGGAAGTCGCCGATCAGCGGCACGTCGCACCCGCGCTGGTCGAGCAGGTCGCGGATGCGAGGCACTGCTTCGGCCGCTTCCAGCGTGTTGACGGTGATGCGCACCAGCTCAGAACCGGCGCGCCACAGCGCATACACCTGTTCGGCGGTGCCCGTGATGTCGGCGGTATCGGTGTTGGTCATCGACTGCACCACAATCGGCGCATTGCCGCCGACGGCGATGTTGCCGATCATGACTTTGCGCGTGGCGTGGCGGGGGATATGGAATTCGAACATGGCTCTGGATGGGCTTACTCGAGGGTCAGGCGCGCAACACTTACCTTGGTGTGCGCTGCCATATCCACTGGCTTGCCGTTGTAGGTCAGGCTGACGTTGGCTGCATTGCCGATGACTGCGGTAAACGGCGGCAGCCCGGTAAATTGCGCGGTTTCGCCAGCGTGATACAGGCGCGACACGATACGTTTTTTGTTGGCGTCGTTGATGTCTACCCACGCATCCTGTTTAAAGTGCAGGTCAATCACGGCGCTGCCAGCGGCTGTTGCCGTATTGGCGGTGGCTGCAACGTTGCCGGCAGGCGCTTCAGCCGGTGGCGTGGCAGGTGCGCTGATGGGCATTGCGGGCACGGCCGTGACAACGGCTGCGGTGGGCGCCACCGGCGCTGGGGCTTGTGCGAGCTTGGCAGGCGCAGTCGGCGCGTTGCGCAGCCACTGGTAAACGCCCAGCGTCAGGCCAATCGCAATGATGACAATTGCGGCGATGAGCTTGAGCCAATATTGCGACAGGCTATGTGAAATAGCGATATGTTCGTCGCGGATGGTCAGGTCTTCAGCGGCGGTACCGGGTGCCTGCATGGCGTCCAGCAGTACCTGCATATCAAGCTGCAGCAGCCGCGCATAGTTGCGTACAAAGCCGCGACTGAACACCGGTCCTAGGCTGTCAAACTGGTCGTTCTCTAGCGCATTGATTTGTTTCGGCGTGAGCTTGAGACGGTTTGCGACATCGGCCACGCTCAGGCCTTGGGCTTCGCGCCCGCGTGCCAGCTGGGCACCGACGGACAGGCTGGCGTCACTCATTGATATTGACCATTCATAAGTAGGCGGGTTTCAGGTGCATCGGCAAAGCGCTTGCGCAGCTGAAACCCGTAGCTGGCTTCGTCGTCACGATTGCCGGTCTGGCGTGCCAGACGCACGCCGAGCCAGAGCGTCGCAGCGGTCGGCTGGCTAACTTCAAAATAACGCGCGAGCAGCGTTTTGGATTCGGTATAGCGACCTTGCTGATAATACAGTGTGGCCAACTGCGCTAGGGCTTGCGCCTGGTTTGGCTGAAACTTCAGGGCGCGCTCAAAATAGCCTTGCGCCGCGCTCATATCATTGGCCTTGAGCGAGCAGATTCCTGCATTGGTAAGTGCACGCTCAGGCGACGGATAGAGCGGATTGGTCAGCGCAATATTAAATTGCGTCAGCGCTTCACTGATGCGATTGCGTGTGCACAGAAACCAGCCGTAGTTGTTGCGGGTTTCGGATTCGCCGGGTGCCAATGCGATGGCGCGCAAAAAATTGTCTTCCGCCGGTTTGTCTTCTTTCAGCTCCATGTAGACCAGACCCATCATGTTGTAGGCTGGCGCGTAACGATTATTGGAGGACAAGGCATCGCGCAGTTCTTCCAGCGCAATGGCATATTGGGTGCGGGTGAAATAGTCCGCCGCCAGTTCGGTATGGATGCGCGCCCGGTTGGTTTCGTCACTGGTGTTCGCAGTCGAGGTCTGCTGCGAGGCGGGCGTGGCATTGTTGGCCGGTTGCTGGGCGCAGCCAGCCAAGGTGAGCAGCGCCAGTAAAGCGAGTTGATTTTTCACCGGATTACCTCGATGCGGCGCAAGGTCCGCTTGGTTTTGTCTTGTACCTGACCCGCCAGTTGGCCGCAGGCGGCGTCGATGTCTTCGCCGCGGGTCTTGCGCGTGGTGACGATGTGTCCGGCCTGCACCAGCATGTCACGGAACCGATGAATCGCGTCAAAACGTGAACAGCGGTAGCCGGAATTGGGGAACGGGTTGAACGGAATCAGGTTGAATTTGCACGGCACATCGCGCACCAGTTCGATGAGTTGGCGCGCGTGCTCCGGTTTGTCGTTGACGCCGTCGAGCATGACGTATTCAAAGGTGATGAAATCGCGCGGCGCGCGCTCCAGATAGCGCTGGCACGCGGCCATCAGCTCGGCCAGCGGGTATTTCTGGTTGATCGGCACGATCTCATTGCGCAAGGTGTCGTTGGGCGCATGCAGCGACACCGCCAGCGCCACCGGGCAATCCTCGCGCAGCCGGTCCATCGCCGGCACGATGCCGGACGTGCTGACGGTGACGCGGCGGCGCGACAGGCCATAGGCGTTGTCGTCGAGCATGATGTTGAGCGCAGTGACGACGTTGGCGTAGTTGGCAAGCGGTTCGCCCATGCCCATCATCACTACGTTGGAAATCACCCGTTCACCTTTGGGATCGCGTCCGAGCGCATGGTTGGCATACCACAGCTGGCCGATGATTTCGGCCACGCTGAGGTTGCGGTTGAAGCCCTGCCGCCCGGTAGAGCAGAAGGTGCATTCGAGCGCGCAACCAACTTGTGACGACACGCATAAGGTACCGCGCGTGCCGTCTGGAATGTAGACGGTTTCCACCCCATTCTGATTGCCTGCGTCGAGCAGCCACTTACGGGTGCCGTCGGCGGAGGCCTGCTCGGTCATCATGCTCGGCGGCGTGATGATTGCTTCCTGCTTGAGTTTTTCGCGCAAGGATTTAGCCAGATCGCTCATAGCGTCGAAATCCGCCGCGCCGAAATGGTGCATCCAGCGCATCACCTGCTTGGCACGAAACGGCTTTTCACCCAGTTCGGCGAAGTAGTTGGTGAGACCGGGCAGGTCGTAATCGAGCAGGTTGGGGGTCATGGGTGAATGGGGGCGAAATCGTGAGAGACAGATTAACGCGAGTAAATGTTCAGCGCCGGGAAGTAATAGGCAATTTCGACTGCGGCGGTTTCTGCTGCGTCGGAGCCATGCACGGCGTTGGCATCGATGCTATCGGCAAAGTCAGCGCGGATGGTGCCAGGCGCGGCTTTCTTCGGGTCGGTGGCGCCCATCAGGTCGCGGTGTTTGGCAATGGCGTTTTCGCCTTCCAGCGCTTGTACCATCACCGGGCCGGAGATCATGAATTCGACCAGATCCTTGAAGAAAGGACGCTCGCGGTGCACGGCATAGAACCCCTCGGCTTCACTGCGCGACAGGTGCATCATGCGGGCGGCGATGATTTTCAGGCCAGCGTTTTCAAAGCGCTGGTAGATTTTGCCAATCACGTTTTTGGCGACTGCATCGGGTTTGATAATGGATAAGGTGCGTTCGAAAGCCATTGTGGTGCTCCGTTTTTAGGGTTGAAAATTCAGGGTTGAAAATCTTGTCCAAAATAGCACGAAATGCCCATAAAATAAAGGCTTAGGCGTCGTTATCCGGCAGCCATTGCGGTTCAAGACCTGGGCTGTCCGCTGCGGCTTGCCAGTCGCAATCGATGCCGATACCGGGTACCCAGACCAGTGTGTCGTTACAAAATAATAATGGCAGCCGGTCGCGCTGCCACGGTGGCAAGGCCGATTCCTGTAGCAGGTTTTTCAGGCTGCGACGTGGCCGCTGGCAATTCGGGCGCAGTGTTTCTCCGCCCTGGCGCACGCGCAGGTGGAGGTCGGCACCTGCCAGTTTAGCCGCCGCCAGCCCGCTGCCCGGCCGTTCTATCAGCTGGAGCGTGCCGCTCAGTTCAGGCAATGTGAGCGGGGCGAGGTCGCGCCAATGCCAGCGCTGTCCGGCAGGTATGGGCGTGGGCATGGGCACCAGATAGGCCCAGCCACGGTAGCGACGCAGCTGCCAGTGCGCGTGTTCCAGCAGTATTTCCGCATCGTTGCGGGCTGCGATGAGTTGGGTCAACATCGCCGCCAGGCGTTCGCGGCTGGCACCGGGCACGCTATGTTGGGATAGAAAATAGCGCAGCAAATTGCGTGCGCGCGTCGGTGAAAGTTCGGCCAGCCGGGCACAATTCAGGCGGCGCGGCAGCATGGCATCAGCTGCATCGGTGGCTGCCATTTCATCCAGCAGTTCGGCCGCTTCGGCCATGTTTTGGGCGCTGCGCGAAAGAGTGGTGCGCCAAGCCGGGTAACGGGTGGCCAGCAGCGGCAATACCGCGTGGCGCAGGAAATTGCGCGCATGGTACGTATCAGCATTGCTTTCGTCTTCGATCCAGCTGAGCTGGCGCGCGCGCGCCCAGGCTTCGATTTCGCTGCGGTCGTGTTCGAGCAAAGGCCGCAGTAGCGCCGGTCCGCAGGCGGGGTGTCGCAGCGCAGGCATGGCCGCTAGTCCTTTGGCGCCGGCACCGCGCAGCAGTTGCAGCAGCAGCGTTTCGGCCTGGTCATCACGGTGGTGGGCGAGGGCGATAGCGTCGCAATCGTGTTGCGTAAACGCGGCGTAGCGGGCCTTGCGCGCTGCAGCTTCCAAGCCGAGTTGGGCGACGCCGTCGAGGCAGATGGTGTGTATCTTGAGCGGGATGTCGCGTTTGCTGCAAAGCTGCGCGCAGGCGCCGGCCCAGGCATCGGCATGCGGGCTGATGCGGTGATTGATGTGGATGGCGGATAGCTGGATGGGGTGGCTGGCGGCGAGCTGCGTCAGCAGGTCGAGCAGAACCACTGAATCAACGCCGCCGCTCAAGCCGACTGCAACGCGGCTGCCGTGCGCAACGTGCTGCGTCAGCCACGCCGCAACACTGTCCAGCAGGCTATTTGGCGCCGGTTTCCTTGAAGCGGCCATAGCTCATGAGGCGCTCATAGCGAGTTTTGAGCAGGCTGTCGAGTGGCTGCTTGACGAGGTCTGCGAGCGCTTCTTGCAGGGATTTTTTCATCGATTGCATCATCAGCGCCGGGTCGCGGTGCGCACCGCCGATGGGCTCGTTGACGATACGGTCGATCAGATTGAACGATTTCAGGCGTGGCGCGGTGATGCCCAGTGTTTCAGCGGCGACCGAGGCTTTGTCGGCACTTTTCCACAAAATCGACGCGCAGCCCTCGGGCGAGATC
>DMQT01000133.1:1136-7604 GCA_003455595.1 Betaproteobacteria bacterium | reverse complement strand
CGCGGGCAACAGTTTCTGGATGTTATCGACCACCGCGATCACGTTGGCACCGGGCTGGCGCTGCACATTGATGACGATGCCGGGCTGGCGGTTGACCCAGGCGGCGAGCAGGGCGTTTTCCGGGCCTTGCTGCACCTCGGCCACGTCAGACAGCCGCACCGGTGCGCCGTTCTTGTAGCTGATAATGAGGTTTTTATATTCCTGCGCCGATTGCAGCTGGTCGTTGGCGTTGATGGTCAGCGACTGGAGCGCTCCGTTGAAACTGCCCTTGGGCGTATTGACGTTGGCGGTGCTGATGGCGGTTTGCACGTTGGCAAGATTTAATCCCAGCGCCGCCAGTTGGCGCGCATTGACTTGCACCTGCACCGCCGGGCGCTGGCCGCCGCTCAAACTGACCAGCCCGACGCCGGACACTTGCGAGAGCTTTTGCGCCAGCCGGGTGTCGGCGATGTCCTGCAACTGGGTCAGCGGCAGGGTCGCCGAGGTCAGGCCGAGGGTAATCACAGGCGCATCAGCCGGGTTGACCTTAGCGTACACCGGCGGCGAGGGTAGATCAGTCGGCAAAAAGTTCGAACCTGCATTGATTGCTGCCTGCACTTCCTGCTCGGCCACATCGAGCGGCAGACTCAGGTCGAAACGCAGACTGATGACCGACGCGCCACCCGAACTGGTGGACCACATTTGCGCCAGTCCCGGCATCTGACCGAACTGGCGTTCCAGCGGCGCGGTGATCGACGACGTCATCACATCCGGGCTGGCACCAGGGTAGAGCGTGGTGACCTGGATAGTCGGGTAATCTACCTCGGGCAACGCCGATTGCGGCAGCAGGCGATAGCCGACAAAGCCTGCCAGCAGCACCGCCAGCATCAGCAGCGTGGTGGCGATGGGGCGCAGGATGAATGGCCGCGACGGGCTGGGTTCGCCCGGGTCGATCGGCGCAACAGGCAAAGGTGCGTCTGGCGTATCGGTGTGGCTCATGCGGGCTTGCCCTGCGCATGATGACCCTGATGCGGGGGCTTGCCGGGGCTGGCGTTCGGATTCAAGGGGGTAACGATCTTGACCTTGCTGCCATCGCGCAGCCGGTCAAGGCCATCCGTCACCACCTGTTCGCCGAGCTGTAGCCCACTGTTGACAACGGTATTTGCTGCATCGCTGACGCCGGTTTTGACCGGACGCAAGCTGACTTTGCCGCTGTTGATGACATAGACATAGCTGCCCGGTGCACCGGTGGCTATCGCCGTGGTCGGCACCACCAGCGCATTGGGCAGGGTATTGACCAGCAGGCGCACATTGACGAACTGGTTGGGGAACAGGGTCATGTCCGGGTTGGCAAATTCGGATTTCAGCGTGACGCTGCCGGTGGCGCTATTGATCTGGTTGTCCACCGCGATCAGGCTGCCGCTGGCGAGCTGGGCGGTGCGGCGTTGATCCCAGGCCTGCACTGGCAACTTTGCGTCGCCACGCATGCGCTCGATCACGGCGGGCAGCTGGTTTTGCGCCACGCTGAAAGTGACCGCCACCGGCTGCACTTGCGCCAGGGTGACGATGGGTGTCGAACTGGCTGCAGTGCCGCCGATCGCGCTGTTGCCCCCGCCGATGGCGCCGCTGGTGCCGACCATGTTGCCCGCGTCCACCTGGCGCAGCCCGGTGATACCGGCGGTGGGCGCGAGGATGCGCGTCCAGCTCAGTTGCAGTTGCGCATTATCGAGCGTGGCTTTATCGGCGGCCACCGTGGCCTTGACCTGCGCCACCGTGGCGCGCTGGTCATCGACCTGCTGGGCCGAGATGGAATCCTGTTTCAGCAGCGTTTCATAACGCACCAGATCGGCCTTGGCACCGTTCAATTGCGCCTGGTCACGCATGAGTTGCGCCTGTGCCTGTTCGACCAGAATCCGGTACGGACGCGGGTCGATGGTGGCGAGCAGCTGCCCGGCCTTGACCGGCTGGCCTTCGCGGTAATTCACGCTCTGCAACAGCCCGGCTACGCGCGGCATGACGTTGACATAATTGCGCGGCACCACTGTGCCAAGCGCATCTATCCACACCGGCATGGCCTGCTGCTTTACGCTGGCGGCGGTGACGGGGATGGGGCGGTTCGGGTCGGGTTTGTCGCCCCCTTTGGCCAGCGCGGGTGGGTTGCTGTACAGCGCCAGGATAGCGGCGCTGGTCGCCAGCAAAGCCAGGGTCAGAAGTGCCGCAGGGCGCATGGCGCGTCGCTGGGTTGGGCTGGGGACAGTCGTCGGCATGGGCGATCGGGCTTTCTGGCAAAAATGAAGACGGATTTATGTTACCTATTTACCGGGCAACATTTGCATCTCGGGTTGTGAGATTTGTTTTGGTGTTTCAGCACAACACGCTGTTCGATGGTGATCGAACAGCGTGTTGGCTAGCCGGTGAGAGCAGGGTACGTATGTTAGCGCACTGTGCCCGACGGTGGCGGCGGCGGATAACCAGCGGGTGGCGGTGGAATGCGGGCACTGGTTCCGCGCCGCGCGGCGTCGTCCGGATAGGCAACAAAGTTGCCCGACACCGGCACGCGGTTGCCCTTGGCATACATGCACTGCACATAAGCATTGTTGTAGCGCTCCTGTGCGCTATAAGCCGAATTTTCTGTGGCGCCTGCGCCCGACACGCTGCCGACCAGCAGGCCGGAACCGGCACCGACAGCAGCGCCTTCGCGCCCGCCTACCGCTGCGCCCACAGCCGTGCCGATGACGGTACCCACGACGGCGCTGCGCACGGCACTGTCATTGGCCGCCTGAGCGGCAGTGGTGCCACCGATCTGCTGATAGGCATACTGACGGCAGACCGCATCATCTGCGCGGAATGCGTCGAAGGCTTTGCCGGTACCGGGCAGCGCCATCACGCTGGGCCCGTTGGGCAGGGTGGCACAGGCACTGAGCAGCAGCGCCGATGCCAGGACGAACAGACGTTTTAACATGATGATTTCTCCACTGGGCAGTGACTTATTGTTGCGGTTCGGGCGCCACAGCGAGCCAGCCCGCCGGACAGGTTTTGACATAAGGATAATAACCACGCGAGGCTTCACAGTAATACCAGTAGCCGGATTGCGGCGTGCTGGTGGTTGTTGCGCTACTGCCCTGCTCGATATAGGTCACTGGCGGCGCGGGGGTAATCACCGTTGGGGGGTAGTAATACGGCGAGTAATAGCGCGGATAATAAGGCCCATAAAACCACGGGTCATAAAACGGTACGCCGAATGACAAACCGATACCGACGTGGCGGTGGTCGGCCAATGCGACATGACTGCCCAGCATGCCCAGGGTGAGGGCAATGCCTGCTGCCCATATCTTCGATTTCATTTGCTGTCTCCTTTACATGCGTCCGCACGTGACCAGATAACCGAGTTCAATCGTTGGGCTGGTGCCAGCGGGATTTAGTTCGTTTTTGAAACAATTCGTTACAAAGTACGATTATCCAGGCCGCCTTCAGCCGCGCATGACACTGTTCATAATAGTGCATCACTGTGCGCCTGGAGCAATAAAGACAAGTGGTCTGCCGCTGCACCCGATGGCAGCATGCCAACGGATTCGCCGCGTGGTTTGTTTTCCAGTGACGGGTTCGGGTGTTCACGTCCGCGCAGCATTTTCTTGCGCTGTTCATCGGTCAGGATTTTGTTGATTTCACTGCGCATCCGGGCGCGTAACACGATCATGTTTGCGACGGTTTTGCCCTGTTTGTCCGCCAGTGCGCGGATTTGTGCGGCATCTGCATTGCCCGTCTCCGACAGCATCATGAGCGCGTGCCGGTTGTCGATTTGCGCGTCGCGCAACGCACGCATTTCCGGTCGGTGTTGTTCAAAAATTGCACGAATGGTGGTGCGCTGGTTCTGACTCAAGCCCAAACGCTTGCCCATGCGATACAGATGTGCGCCGCGCGTGTGTTGATACGCATGCTGGCAGCCGCCCGCAGCATCCACCGGCGTGTGGGCGAATACCGGGTTGATTTCGAGCATGCCTGCGAGCAGCGTAGTGATCAACAGAGTCAAGGTGTCCTTTTTCATCATTGCATCCTTTTTTACTGGGTTTAAAAACACGCCATGTGTTGCATGAGGAACTGCATGCAATCTTAAGTTTCCATAGAGTCATTGCGCGCCAGCAGGATGTAAGGTTAGGTAAATGTGTGTAAAGACCGGATAAGGTTCAAACCCGGCCAGCCGCGCTATGGCATCATGACGCGATGATTTCCAGGGCATATTTGTGATGGCTGAAATGATCCGCATCCTGCTCGCGGATGACGATGTCGATCTGTGTGAAATGCTGGCCGAATACCTTGCCATTGAAGGCTTCTCGGTCGCGTGCGCCCATGACGGCGAGGCAGCGCTACGCGAGTTGGGTACGCAGGTATTTGACCTGGTTGTGCTGGACGTGATGATGCCGCGTAAGAGTGGCTTTGACGTGTTGCGCGAACTGCGCATGGACTCGCTGATGCCGGTGCTCATGCTGACTGCACGCGGCGAGGATGTGGACAGCATTGTCGGGCTGGAGCTGGGCGCGGATGATTATCTGGCCAAACCCTGCAATCCCCGGGTGCTGACGGCGCGCATCCGGGCAGTGCTGCGGCGAGTGACGCAGCAGCCGGATGATGACAGCGGTACCCCGCCACAGGTACTGGTGCAGGATGATCTGACACTGCATACGGGTGCCCGCAGCGTGGTGTGCAGGGGACGCGCAGTCGCATTGACCAGCACGGAATTCAGCGTGTTGCAGGTGCTGCTACAGCAGGCCGGGCACATCGTATCCAAGCAGCGCTTGTCCGAGCAGGCGCTGGGCCGGCAGATGACCCGCTTTGATCGCAGCCTGGACATGCATGTGAGCAATCTGCGCTACAAACTGGGTACATGTGCGGATGGCGGCGAGCGCATCAAGACCATCCGTGGGGTGGGCTACCAGTACGTCATTGAGTGAGACGACATGCACCGGCTGTTCTGGAAATTTTTCCTGTCATTCTGGATCACCCTGATCCTGTTTTCTGCTGTCGTTATGCTGTCTGCCTCGGCTTACATCGACCATCTGAATAAGCAGCAGAACGTACCGGGCAGGTTGAATCGCATCAGTCAAGAATACGCGAGCGCGCAAGCGAAAGCCGATGTGTCTGGCATTGATGGGCTCAGCGATTGGGCGCGGAAGATTGACCATCAGGATTTGGTGCCCGTTCTGGTTATCGATGCCGCAGGCCGCGATATTCTGGGGCGAGTGGTTTCACCCTCCCTGCTCGCGCATCTCCGCAGGCGTGAACAGCATCAGGGCGAATCAGACGCACCCCGCAGACCGCTCATCCGCATGGCAGATGGCGCGCAGTATCGGCTTATGCCAGACTTTCAAAGTGTCACCATTGGTCGCTTCCTCAGTCGACCACGCGTAATTACTGTGCCGCTGCTGGCTGCCACATTGATAGCTGCACTGGTGTGTTTCTTTTTGGCACGTTATCTGGTCGCGCCGATAGAACGCTTGCAGCGCGCGGCACAAGATTACGCTGGTGGTAATTTCAATGAACGTGTCACGCCTTCGTTGGGCAATCGTCGCGATGAAATCGTCGATCTGGCACGTGCGCTGGACAACATGGCGGAACGGCTGGATACCCTGATCAGCTCGCAGCGGCATTTCCTGCGCGACGTCTCTCACGAATTACGTTCGCCACTGGCACGGGTACAGGCTGCGCTGGGTCTGGTGCGGCAGCGAACAGGCGACACAATTACGCTTGAGCTGGATCGTATCGAGCGTGAAACCGAGTGTTTAAACGATCTGATCGGCCAGATTCTGTCGCTGTCCCGACTGGAAACCGGCATGCATACACCAATATGTGAGTCCATCGACCTGGTGCAACTGGTGCAGATCGTGGTCGAGGATGCGCGCCTGGAGGCGTACGTCAAAGGCTGCACGATAGACCTCGCTGTGCCGGACTCGGTGACGGTTGATGGCGATCCGGCCTTGCTTCACAGCGCGGTTGAAAACGTACTGCGCAACGCAATCCGGCATACCGCCAATGAAACCAGCGTGATGGTCACGCTCAACCAGGCGGGCAGCGGAAGTGACTGCATCATTCAGGTAGAAGACCACGGCAGCGGTGTACCCGAGGCGATGTTGCATACCATCTTCGAGCCCTTCGTCCGAGTGGGTGAAGCGCGCGACCGAGCCAGCGGCGGCTACGGTCTGGGACTGGCGATTGCTGCGCGAGCGATACAGTTGCATCGTGGAGAAGTTACCGCCGTGAATCGCCGAACCGGCGGGCTGGCGGTGGTGCTCCGGCTGCCAGCAAGGCGTCGGTCGACTGACCAGACTGTCAGCATTGTGTAAGCCTGACTCGGGTAGTTTTGCGCCATTTGGTTTGGCTTTAACCCATGACAAACAATGCTCACGCAGCGCCATCTGGCGGCGTCGTCGTTCTGGCAATGACACAGACAGAAATGGAAGTGGCACAAGCTGAAGTCTGGCAGCGGTTGAACGT
>DMQT01000133.1:0-996 GCA_003455595.1 Betaproteobacteria bacterium | reverse complement strand
CCCAGCTACGCCGAATTGCAGGCGGCGGTACGCATTCGCATGAACATCGTCACGGCGGCGCGCAACACCACGCTGGCGTTTGATACCGAAGCGGCCGAACGCCCGGATTGCTGGACTTACAGCGAAGACACTGGCTTTACCATACGGCCTGGACACTCGCTGGTTGCCGCATTGCAAAAGGCCACCCAGCCCGGACCGTCTGGCCGCTGTTATTCGTTTTCCTGCTACCGTGCGACCGAGTATGTGATCCTGCTCGGCATCGCGCAGGAACTCGAGCACCGCAACCCGGCTTTGTACGAGCAGTTGCAAACGCACTGGCAACAGCGCGCCATCATGTCGGGTCAATTTCACGACGTGTTTTTGCGCGAATACGGCTCGATGAGCGCGCCGCTGCCGCCGAAATACTACGTGCCGGGCGATCGGCTGTGGTTTCGCAACCCCGATGCGCATTCCTCTGATGTAACCGGCTACGAAGGCTCGTGGGTGATTTATCTCGGCAATGGCGAGTTCACCAATTTCTGGAAGCGTGACCAGCCCTATACCCTGACGAGCAAATGCGTGGAACTGTACCACTGGCGCCACGCTACCTACCGCGACGACGCGGGCGAGCTGCAGATGGATGAGCAGATCGTCGAACAGCGTGTGCAAGCCTCGCTTCAGGATGAGGCTGAGGTCCAGCTGATACTCGCCACCATGCTGAAGCTGCGCGATGGAAAAGGCGTTTATCGCGACGGCGGTTGTATCGACACCTCGCGCGAGTATCCGCGCTGGGTGTGCCCGGTTACGTCGGACCTGCTGCTGCCTGCTTTGTGAAGCGTGAACATTGACGGGCGATTTTCTGGCTGCGTTGTTGATAGCGGTGCGGTATACTTCGCCTCGTTCAAAAAGCCGACATAGCTCAGATGGTAGAGCAGTTGATTTGTAATCATCAGGTCAGGGGTTCGATTCCTCTTGTCGGCACCAGATACATGCAAAAAACCCCTGACGGCTCACGCT
>DMQT01000138.1:3646-12967 GCA_003455595.1 Betaproteobacteria bacterium | reverse complement strand
TGGAGGCTCCTGTCGGCGCGTCGAAACGATCGGCATTTCAAAATCGCCAGGTCAGTCCGTTGTGGGATAGTGGTAGTAAAGCGCATTCAGATATCGCGTCACCGCCGCAACGTCGTCATCCCCCCATCCAAGCCCTGCGGATTTCTGCCAGCGACCCACCTCCGTCCGGAGACTTGTCCAGTTCGTCACGAGTTTCTTGTCGCGCCAATGTACCTGGGTGCTGTGGCAGGCGATGCAATGCGTTGAGTACAACAACTCACCGCGCGTAGCGTCGCGCATTGGTTGTGCATCGGCATTTGTGAGATTTCCGAACAAGACGAACAACGCGACGAGTATCGATCTCTTAAGCATGTCGTTCTCCGTAAGCAATTATTATCCGGTTCAGTGTATGCCTCGTCAGATGACGAAACAATACGGCAGAGCAGGTATTCCAGGTCTGCTTTTGGCGCAGAAGTGTCGGCCCGTATTGAGTGAATTCCAGCGAAGCATCCAGCATCAACCATGCATTACGGATACCCGAACTATTCTGCACTACCGCTTTGGAATGAAATCCGAATTGATGGACGTGCCCTTTAGTTGATAACCAGCTCGAAGTCGCTCTTGGTCACGCCGCAATCCGGGCACGCCCAGCTGTCAGGAATGTCTTCAAAGCGCGTGCCGGGTGCGATACCCTCGTCGGGCAGACCGAGCGTTTCGTCGTAAACAAAGTCGCATATCAGGCATACCCATTTTTGGGTGGTTATGATTTCCATGGTTTCCATCATTACTCCAATCGGTAAGACGCAAGTGCGGCCAGTATCGTGTTGAAAATCGGCGCGAGCTCAGCGGCAATGGCGTCGAGTTGCGTGTTGCCATACGGCGCAAATACGTCGCCCGGACTGCGCATCGCTACCTGGGTGTGGCTGGCCGCGGCGTAGATATGGATGCGCAAGGGAATGTCGATTCCCGCGCGTTTGTCGGCCTGCCACACGCGCACCGCAAAATCCGGGCGGAATACTTCCAGTATCTGATCGGCGGGCACCGTGATGCCGCGCTTGGCGGCATTGGCCTGACCATTGATGTGCGCCACCAGGCCCATCGGCACGGCGCTGATCGCCTCGATGAGTTTGGCGGCGGTGGCGGCGGCGTCTAGGCTGACACTGAACTGGATCATGCGAGGCTCCCGGGGTTAAGCGCTGCACACCTGGCAGCCGCTGTCGATGTCGTGCAGCTCTTTGCGCAGGTGCTTGATGGCGGGCGTGACGATGGCCACGAAGTAAGCCTCGCGTACCCGGCGCTGGGCGGCGTTGTTGACCAGATAGCCTTTGGCACCAAGGTGCAGCATGGCTGAATTGGACGCTTTCAACGATAACTCACTGCCGAGCAGACGCAAAGCGATGGATTCGCGCTCGCAATCCACACCGGCTTCGCTGTCGATTTTGTCGGCCAGCCGGTAACTGGCGGCACGCGCGGCGAGCAGCGCGGCTTCAATGTCCCCGACCTGATCGTCGAGGTAGCAATTGACGTGCGCGTGGGTCTTGTTCGAGCGTTTCATCATGCTCACGCAAGCGTCCACCAGTCCCAGCCCCATGCCCATCTGCATCAGCACGAACGCCGGTTTGGTGCGGGCGCGAAACCGGGCGAACTCGTGCGGGTGTACCACCACCCGGTCATCCGCAACGAACACCTCCTTGAACTGGCAGGCAAACGTATTGGTGCCCTCCATCGCAATGAAGTGCGCGTTCTGGTTCAGTGTCAGGCCGGGGCTGTCGCCCTTGACCAGCACAACCAGCAAGCCGGTTTCGCCCGCTACGTCAGCACCGACATGGAAATAATGATCGAGGCCGATATTCGACACCCACGGCAGCGTGCCGTTGACCACGTAGCCGCCCTCGACACGCATCGCCTTGAGGCGGTTTTCTTCAATTGCGGCGCGTGATTTCATGGCATTGGACTGGCCGGTACCCCCCAGCGCCACGCCGCTGGCGATCAGCGGCAGGATATCGCTGCGCAGCGCCGGGTTGCTGCTGTTTTGCAGATAGCAGGCGCAGGCGTGTTGCGCCCACACCACGAAGCCGGTCGAGACGCACTGTTTGGACACATCTTCTATCACTTGCAATGCGTTTTTGAGGCCACGCCCGGTACCGCCAGACTGTGGACTGACCAGCGCGCCAAAGCCGCCGATTGCGCCGAGCCGGTGCAGAAACGCGCCGGGGTAGGTGCCGTTGACGTCGATATCCACCACCTGCGGTGCCAGTTCGTCCCGGATCAGCGCGGTCAGGCCAGGCAAGGTTTCGATCATTTCCGGATCGGCGACGGATTGCAGCATATTGACTTGCATGGCTTTTCCTTCAGTTCAAGTCGGGGCGTGCTCAGGCCAGTGCCACATCCACACCTACCGGATTGCGCAGGGTGTTGGCAACCGGTGACCAACGGTTGGCGTGTGCGACCAGATCGGCCAGTTCGTCGCGGCTGGCGTCGCCTTCGAGGTGCACCTTGACGCGGACATCGCTGAAACCCAGGGTTTTGTCGGACAGATCACCGACCCCCCATACGGCGGTGACGATGATGTCGCCTTCCAGTTCCAGCTCGATTTTGGACAGCGTAATGCCGCGCGCCACGGCATTGGCGTGCAGGCCGACCGACAGGCATGAGCCGAGGGTTGCGAGCGCGGCTTCGGAGGGGTTGGGCGCGGTGTCATCGCCGAGCAGATGCGGCGGTTCGTCGATCACATGTGCGGGCAGGTCGCGCACATAGGTGAGGTTGCGGAATTTTCTCTCGCACACGGTTCTGGATTTGAGCGTCACGACGTTAAGCGGGTTGGCTTTGCCTTTTTCGGCCAGCGCGGCCAGGCCGGCCTTATCGATCGGCTCCAGCACGGTGGTCATTTTCAATGCAGCGACTTCGGACATGGTGTGTTCCTCCACAGGAAATTAAATTGAACGCCCAGTCGGGCTATGGAGGCTATTGCAAACCCTGTGCCAGTCCGCTAAATGATTTCATCCGATTGTTTTAATGAGATTAATTTAAAAGCATTGTCAGTTGGATTGCGGCATCTGGTTTACAAATTGTTAACAATTTGGCGGGATGCCCAGACGCTGAATGCGGTAATTGAGCTGACGCAGCGTCAGACCAAGGTTTTGTGCCGCGCGCGATTTGTTGCCATGGCTGTGCACCAGCGCCTGCACGATGTGCTCGCGTTCGTCCAATTGCACCGGCAGGTAGGCGCGCAATGCGCTGGGCGGCGGCATGTGCGGTGGCGATAACGGCGCGGGCGGTGGCCGCACAGCGGCCTCGTTCTGGCTTTCGCTTGCCACTACAGCGTTTACTTCGGCGGCACCGATCAGGCGGCTCTCGGCCAGTAGCGCCAGCCGTTCCAGCACATTGCGTAGCTGGCGCACGTTGCCGGGCCAGTCATAGGCTGCCAGCCGTTCCAGTGCTTCCGCGCTGATACTCACATTGCGCTGGTAGCTCTGGTTGATCTGATTCAGGTAATAGCGCACCAGGTGACGGATGTCTTCCGGGCGCTCCTGCAAGGTGGGCAGGCGCACCGGGATCACGTTGACGCGGTAAAACAGGTCGAGGCGGAACTTGCCCTGACTCACCAGCAGCTGCAAATCCTGGTTGGTGGCGGCGACAATGCGCACATCGATACGCGTTTCCTTGCGTGCGCCGACCCGCTGGATGGTGCTTTCCTGCAACACGCGCAGCAGCTTGACCTGCATCGCCAGCGGCATGTCGCCGATTTCATCCAGAAACAGGCTGCCGCCGTTGGCCTGTTCGAAATAACCGGCGCGGCTGCTGGTGGCGCCGGTGAAGGCGCCTTTTTCATAGCCGAACAATTCCGATTCGAACAGGTTTTCCGGAATCGCACCGCAGTTCACCTTGATGAAGGGCGAGTCGCGCCGCGCACTGGAAAGGTGCAGCGCGCGCGCAAACAGCTCTTTTCCGGTGCCGGAATCCCCCAGCAACAGCACCGTGGCGTCGGTCTGCGCAACCTGTTCGATCTGCTTGAGCGCGCGCCGCAACGGCATCGATTCGCCGACGATGCCGAACGAGCTGAGCGTGCCCAGATCCTTGTTCAGCGCCTGTTTCAGCTCGCGGTTCTCGGATTCCAGACGCGCTGTGCGTTCCTGTATCAGGCGGTTGAGCCGTATCGCCTGGGCGATCAGGGTGGTGGCAATTTTGAGGATGTGCAGGTCACGCGCCAGCGGTCGCGGGCGGTCGCGCAGGCGGTGCACGCCGAGCACGCCCAGCACCTGCCCGCCCTGCTCGATGGGCAGGGCGATGAACGATACCGTGCCCTCCGGCAGACGGTCGCGCTCGACCGCGCGGAACACAAACCCGGGTTCGGCGTCGACGTCCTGAATGATCGCCATTTGCCCGCTTGCCATCACCCGGCCAGTCACGCCCTCGCCCACCTGGTAGCGGCCGCTTTTGATTTCTTCCGGCGACAGTCCGTAGGCATAGGCAATGCACAAGGTACCGTCGGCATCGGGCATGGCGACGCGGCCACGGTTCAGCCCAAGCAGTTCGGACAGCAGATGTAATATCTCGCGGATGACAAAGCGCTGGTCAAGGCTTTTGCCGAGCAGGGCCGACGCTTCGCGGATCACCAGCAACTCTTCATCAGCCAGAATTTCGGGGCGAGTGGGCATTCCCGGTGTGTTCATACAGCCTCCTGCGGCTTAAACAATTTGTTTACACAATGTAAGCAAACGCCATTCCACTTTGCGCATGCAGACAGACCGAAAAACCAAGTGGCTGTAATTAAAGCAATTCGCAGATTGGCACACTTGATGCTAATGGACGTTCATCACCAGCAAAACCTGAGGAGAACACCGTGAGTGGAGCAGTCTTGATTGAACCGAAACAGCTACAGGCAACCATGGAAACCGAGCCCATGGTGGTCATCGACACACGCGACCCCGGCGCCTATGACGCCGGTCATATCCCCGGTGCGGTCAATCTGCGCGACATCTTTACCTACCTCGCCACGTCGGATCACGACGGGCTGGAAACCATGCAGCACAAGTTTGCCGAGGCGTTCGGTGCAGCAGGACTGTCGGGCAAGGAAACCGCGGTGGTGTACGAACAAGCGATGAACACCGGCTTCGGCCAGTCGTGCCGGGGCTATTTCATTCTGCAATATCTGGGGTACCCGAAAGTGAAAGTGCTGCATGGTGGCTACCAGGCCTGGGTGGCCGACGGCCTGCCAACCAGCACCGATGCCACTGAACCGACGCCTGCCGCGTTCCCAAAGGCCAGTGAGCCGGGCGCGGTGATGGTCGACAAGCACGAAATGCTGGCGGCGGTGAACGATCCGTCGGTGGTCAAGCTCGACGTGCGCGATGTGGACGAATGGATCGCCACCAGCTCGTCGCCGTATGGCCCTGATTTCTGCCCGCGCAAGGGACGCATCCCCGGCGCCAGGTGGTTGGAATGGTATCGCCTGATGAAACCGGGCGCGGATGGCGCAGTGTTCAAGGCCAGCGCCGAAGTGCTGGCGGAATACCAGACCGTCGGCATCGTGCCCTCTTCCACCGTGTATGTGTACTGCTTCAAGGGCGCGCGGGCATCCAATACCTTCCTGGCGCTGAAAGAAGCCGGGGTGAAAGACGTGAAGATCTACTTCGGCTCGTGGAACGAATGGTCGCGCGACCCGGCATTGCCCATCGAAGAAGGTTTCCCCGCTATCGCGGCCTGATCGCTGAATTCAGACATTCATATAATCCAAGGGAGCACACACCATGTCCGGTTTCGATAATCCGTTTGACCCCGATCACATCCTCAAGCGCGGCGGCTGCAGCTGCGGCCAGCACGCCAGCCAGGTGGCGCATGAACAGGCCGTGCTGGCCGATGAAGAGGCGCGCATCGGCCGCGTGGTGGAATCCACCGTGATGCGCGCGCTGTTCCCCGAGGACACCGCCCGCCGCAATTTTCTGCGTGCGGTGGGCGTGAGTACGGCGATGGCGGCGGTGTCCAGTTTTTTCCCGCTGGCGGCCGCCAAAGCACTGGCGGCAGAGCGCGCGCCGCTGGAAAAAACCGATCTGAAAATCGGCTTCATCCCGATCACCTGCGCCACCCCCATCATCATGGCCGGGCCGATGGGTTTTTACGCGCGTGAAGGCCTCAACGTGTCGCTGCTCAAGACCGCCGGCTGGGCGGTGGTGCGCGACAAGGTGATGAACAAGGAATACGACGCCTCGCACATGCTCTCGCCGATGCCGCTGGCGATCAGTTTGGGGCTGGGGTCGCAGGCACAGCCGGTGAACGTGGCGGCGATTGAAAATATCAACGGTCAGGCCATTACCCTGGCGCTCAAGCACAAGGACAAACTCGACCCGAAAAGCTGGAAGGGCTTCAAATTCGGCCTGCCGTTCGACTACTCGATCCACAACCTGCTGCTGCGTTATTACCTGGCTGAACACGGCCTCGACCCGGACAAGGACGTCGAGCTGCGCATCATGCCGCCGCCCGACATGGTGGCCAACCTGCGCGCTGGCAACATCGACGGCTTCCTCGGCCCCGAGCCATTCAACCAGCGCGCGGTGTATGAGGAAGTCGGCTTCATTCACACCCTGTCGCGTGACATCTGGGACGGCCATCCGTGCTGCGCGTTCGGTGTGTCGGAGAGTTTTGCCAAAGCCAATCCGAATACCTTCGCCGCGTTGTTTCGTGCCATTGCCAGCGCCACAGAGTACGCGCACAAGCCGGAAAACCGCGCCGACATCATCAAGGCGATCGCCCCCGCCAATTACCTGAACCAGCCGATACCGGTGCTGGAACAGGTGATGACCGGGCGCTTCGCCGATGGCCTGGGCAAGGTGCGCAACGTGCCCGACCGAGTGGACTTCGACGCCTTCCCGTGGCCGTCGATGGCGGTGTGGATGCTCACCCAGCTCAAGCGCTGGGGCTATCTCAAGGGCGAGGTAAATTACAAACAGATCGCCGAGACTGTGTTTCTCGCTACCGACGCGCGCAAACGCATGAAGGAGATGGGCTTGAAACCGCCCGCCAGCGATTACGCCAAGTACACCATCATGGGCAAGGTATTCGATCCGGCCAAGCCTGACCAATACCTCAAATCGTTCAAGATCAGTCGAGCCTGATATGCGTCCATCACTCAATTTGCGCGCAGCGCTGGTGTCATTGTTATTGCTGGGGGTGCTGCTGCTGGGCTGGTATGTTGCCACGCTGCCGCAGGCCAGCAAGGCGGTAAACGTGGATCCCGAATACGCGGCGCTGATGGGCGGCGGCGCGGTGAAAAAATCGGGCATGCCGACGCCTGCTGAGGTGGGTCACACCCTCATCGATAAGCTGGCGCATCCGTTTTACGACCACGGTCCCAACGACAAGGGCATCGGCATTCAGCTGGCGTATTCGCTGGCGCGCGTGCTGGGGGGCTTTGCGCTGGCGGCGCTGGTGGCGATCCCGCTCGGCTTTGTGGTGGGCATGTCGCCCATCATGCAGCGCGCGCTCAACCCCTACATCCAGCTGCTGAAACCGATCTCGCCGCTGGCGTGGATGCCGCTGGCGCTCTACACCATCAAGGATTCGTCCGCCTCGGCGATTTTCGTCATCTTCATCTGCTCGCTGTGGCCGATGCTGATCAACACCGCCTACGGCGTGGCGGCGGTCAAGCGCGACTGGCTCAACGTCGCCAAGACGCTGGAAGTCAGTCCGCTGCGCAAGGCGTTCCAGGTGATCCTGCCCGCCGCCGCGCCGACCATCCTGACCGGCATGCGCATCTCGATGGGCATCGCCTGGCTGGTGATCGTCGCGGCGGAAATGCTGGTGGGCGGTACGGGTATCGGCTATTTCGTGTGGAATGAATGGAACAACCTTAGCCTCACCAACGTCATTTTCGCCATTCTGATGATCGGCGTGGTGGGCATGCTGCTCGACGCGCTGTTCGCCTGGATGCTGCGGCTGGTGGCATACAACGAATGAAAGGCAGGCCATGCAAGCAAATTTTCTAAAAGTTGAAGGGCTCAGCCGGGTCTATCCCAGTGTGCGCGGACAAGCGCCGCTGACGGTGTTCGACAACGTGCATTTCAGCATCGATCAGGGCGAATTCGTCTGCATCATCGGCCATTCCGGCTGCGGCAAATCGACCATCCTGAATGTGCTGGCCGGGCTGGATGAGCCAAGCGCCGGGCTGGTGTTCATGGACGGGCGCGAGGTGTCCGGCCCCAGCCTGGATCGTGGTGTCGTGTTTCAGGGGCATACCCTGATGCCGTGGCTGTCGGTGATGAAGAATATCGCCTTCGCGGTGAAATCCCGCTGGCCCGACTGGAGCCGCATCAAAGTGAGCGCCCACTGCCAGCAGTTCATCGACCTGGTCGGCCTGACCGGGTCTGAGCACAAAAAACCGTCGGAACTGTCGGGCGGCATGAAACAGCGCGTCGGCATTGCCCGCGCCTTTGCCATCCAGCCCAAGATGCTGCTGCTGGACGAACCGTTCGGCGCGCTCGACGCCCTCACCCGCGGCGTGATCCAGGACGAGCTGCTCAAAATCTGCGCCGCCACCGCGCAGACCGTGTTCATGATTACCCATGACGTCGACGAAGCCATTTTGCTGTCCGACAAGATCATCCTGATGACCAATGGCCCGCGTGCGCGCATCGCCGAAATCGTGCGCAACACCCTGCCGCGCGATCGCAGTCGCAGCGATATCCACAAAGACCCGCAGTACTACCGCATCCGCAACCATCTGGTGGATTTTCTGGTGAGCCGCTCGCGCCGGATGGCCGATGTGTCAGCCGGGGAATACGACCCGCGCCATCCCCCCGAAATCACGCTTGGCCTGGTTGAGGTGGTGGCCACCGAAGCCGTTGCGACGATCAAACAACCCGCCTTGCATCTGGTTTGATCACCCTGCTCATTTTACCCACGCCGACAAGGAGACCACATGAAACGCACCGAAGTGACTGAAATGATCATCGCCGCCAAGCTGAAAAAAGGCTTGAAATGGGCGGATATCGCCAAGAAAATCGGCTTGTCAAAAGAATGGACCACCGCTGCCCTGCTCGGCCAGATGACCCTCGACAAAAAACAGGCGACCACCATCGGCAAGCTGCTGGCGCTGTCGCCGGAAGCCGTCGACACCCTGCAAATGGTCCCTTACAAAGGCTCGCTGCCGACCGCGGTACCCACCGACCCGCTGATTTACCGCTTCTACGAGCTGATCAGCGTCTACGGTACCAGCATCAAGGCGTTGATCCACGAAGAATTCGGCGACGGCATCATGAGCGCGATTGATTTCAGCATGGACATCCAGCGCGAAGCCGACCCCAAGGGTGACAGGGTGAAGATTGTGCTGAACGGCAAATTCTTGCC
>DMQT01000138.1:563-3495 GCA_003455595.1 Betaproteobacteria bacterium | reverse complement strand
CCCAAAGTGGACGCACGCAATTACGTGCTGATCGACCCGGCGTCCGGGCAAACGCTGGCCGCACAGGCAGCCGATCAGCCCGTACCGCCTGCCAGCCTGACCAAGTTGATGACCGCGTATCTGACGTTCCAGGCGATCGGACGCGGCAGTCTCAAGCCCGATCAGGTAGTGCCGGTCAGCGTGGCAGCGTGGAAGGCGGGCGGCTCGACCATGTTCCTGCAACCATTGCTGCCCGCTACCGTCGAGCAGATGGTTCAGGGCATGGTGGTGGTGTCGGGCAACGACGCCGCCGTGGCACTGGCCGAAGCCGTCGCGGGCAATACCGACAGCTTCGTGCAGATGATGAACGCCAGTGCGCGCCAGCTTGGCATGACGCACAGCCATTTTGACAACGTCGATGGCCTGCCCACGCCGACGCATAAAGTCAGCGCGCAGGACGTCGGCACGCTGACTCAGGCCATCATTCGGCAATACCCGCAGTACCTGCATTATTTTGGTGAAAAGAGCTTCACCTACAACAAGGTCACGCAGGCCAACTGGAACCCGCTGGTGCTGTCCGACAACAGCGTCACCGGCATGAAAACCGGTCACACTGACGAAGCCGGTTACTGCCTTGACGCCACCGCTACCCGCAACGGCCGCGAGTTGATCGCTGTGGTGCTGGGATCGAGCAGCCGCAAGGGCAGCGCAGAAGCCGCGCAGGCGCTGCTGAGCTATGGCTATCACTTTTTCAACACCCGCCGCGCCTACCAGGCTGGGCAAGTTATCAGCAGCGTGCGCAACAACAGCGCCAAACCCGCGCAGATCCAGCTCGGTTCGCTGCGCGACGTGTGGGTGACGCTGCCCATCGGCCGCTACGCCGAGCTTAAATCCAGCGTCGTGCTGGCGCCGATGACGCTGCCGTTAAAACGCGGGCAAGGCATTGGCACACTGGTAATGAGTGTCGACGGTAAAGAAGTCGCAGGCGATCACACTCGCCGCCTGGGCGCGAATGAACTTGCGCCAGGTCAGTGCNNGTGCCGCTGGTGGCGTTGCAGGCGGTGGAGCAGGCGGGGTGGTTCGGGCGGCTCTGGAATAAGGTGCGGGAGCGAATTTAAATAATCAAGTTGTTAAGGGCGATTTATATCGTGAAAATACTAAGTTCTTCATTTGTGGGTTATATAAGCTTGCTTAAGTGAAGTTTATGGCATCTGCTTCGACCACTCGCTACACAATTTACGAAATGAGCGACTATTCTCAATTGCTTGTCCCAAGTCCAGTTTTGCGGAAAAAGCAGGTTGATCGGTAATTTCGCGGTAGGTGCCAGATTGCATCCGTTTGCCAAGCCATCCCTTTGCATTGCGTGGGCGTTCAGGGTCGAAGTTTTCTGGATATTCAAAGACAAACTCTCGAAATCCATTTAGCGATGCAGCGGAGGCAAGAAACCAGGCTTCATATTCTCTGTTAGCAAACACTACAGATACACGCCTGTGAGGGATGATAGCTTGTGCGCGAGCCAATATCTGGGCGCCCAATTCGGCCGGGCAGTCATCGTCGGCATCAAGCAAAACAAGTATCCACCCAGATACGCCGCACTTGGAGGCAGCGAGTTGTAACACACGACAAAATTCATCTTCACGGTTTATAAAGCGGTCACGTCTTACACGAATAGGCGGCAAAATAGTAAAGGCCTTTCCTGGTGACCTCCACTCTCCTATGCGACGTAGCAAGATCGGCAAGGCGGCTACTTCACCATCTCCCTCAACGATAGATGCGATAACCGTCATTGCTGGGGTGCTCCGAAAAGATCGGGTTGTATCTTGTCTTGTTCCGCCAATACTGCTGGATCAGGTGCAAACTGATTGAGCCGTAGTAATTCACCTGCTGTGTACAGCTGATCTCGCATCATGCAGCGGGATGCCTCATCCAGAGGGGCAATACGCGTCTCACCAGCATTTGCCACCACGGCAAGCAAGGAATTCGAATTCAAGGAACGATCATCAAGTAAATCCGGGCTGTGGCTGGTAACAATGATCTGAGTCTTTTCGGAAGCCCGTTGTAGTGCTTCTCGTAATACTGAGGAAGCTGCCGGATGCAAGGCGGTCTCAGGTTCCTCGATGCCTATTAGCGNNTTGGCCCCCGCCATGTCCTGTCGAAACTCTAGTGTCTCCATCGGCCCAATTGGTTTGCGCTCCACACCATGCACCATTGGCACGACGATCTGTAGGTATTCCTTAATTATGCGCATCGATTCTGGAGGATCAATGCGTTCCAGGTGGCCGATAACGCTCGCAATATTTTCGCCTGCTGGTTTGAGCAGACGTCCATCTTGTGGTTTTTGTAATTCACGTATCAGTTTTGGATTTAGATTGTAAAAGCCCATACTCGTGAGCGCGTCGAAGACAGGCCGAAATACTGACAAGCCAGAAGCGCTCACCAAAGCAAGACGATCTGACGTCACAACCGGGAATGTCACCTCACTGCTTTCTCTGAGTTTGCCTCGGTCAAGCTGGAAGAATGGTCCTTTGCCAATACCATCAAGCACGCATTCTTCGGTTAGCACTTCATAACCCCGCCCGGGTAGGGCGCCCACATTGAAAGCGTAATGCCCCAATTGACCGCTATGTAGCTGGAACTCCAATCGGATGCCAAAATGGGTCGGGTGTCCACTTGATCGTCGACGTACTTCTGACAATCCACCCCGCTCGTTGAGCGCATTTTCAAGCGATCCAGTCAGCGCATCGCGCACTAGATGCAAGGCATCTAGAAAATTGCTTTTACCCGACCCGTTGGTGCCTACTAGGTAGGTCAATGGGCCAAGCCGTACGTCACAAGCAGCGATGCTTTTGTAGTTCCGCAACACCACACGGGTTAGAAAATTCGATGTAGCCATTCTGGCTCCTTGCCATATTTGTGCGTAGTTTTCTCGGCATGCTGTTCAGCTGTCATATCC
>DMQT01000138.1:0-437 GCA_003455595.1 Betaproteobacteria bacterium | reverse complement strand
CCGCTCAATATGTGCTTCCAGTTCAGGATGTTTGAGTTCGGCAAAAATCGACAGGTCGATGCTGTAGGGCAATAGCAACTCGTCAAGCGCGTCGGCGATGCTGTTTAGTTCGCGCTGCGTGAGGGTTGCGCCGTACAGCGTCAAATCAATATCTGAGCCGGGCTTGAAGTTACCTTTGGCGCGTGAGCCGTAGAGCACGGCCTTTGCAATCGCAGGAAAACCGGCGAACACGGCGTTGATTTTTGCAATGGTGGCGTCACTCAGCCCAAAGTTCATGGTGTGCCATCGGCTTGCATACCCAGCCGTGAGAAGCGCTGTTCGAGCGCTACAAATGCCGGGTAAAACCGCGTTAGGATGTCATTCGCAATGCCGTTGGCGACCGTCGTCTGGTAGGTGTGCGAGGTCAAATTGCGCGCCTTGATCATGTCCATCCAGGC
>DMQT01000224.1:3694-4032 GCA_003455595.1 Betaproteobacteria bacterium | reverse complement strand
TGAACATCGAATCGATGATGTGAATGAACGCCTCGTAACAGTTGAACAGCCCATGTCGCCCGGTGAGCAGGTAGCCCTCGAGCCAGCCTTCGCATTGGTGCTCGCTGAGCATTTCCATCACGCGCCCGCTGGGCGCGAGCCATTCGTCGTTCGGCACGGTCGCGGCGTCCCATTGGCGCTGGGTCACTTCGAACAGCGCTTCCAAGCCGTTGGAGAGCGTCTCGTCCGGGCCAAACACGCGGAAATTGCGCTGCGCATCGTTCAGCCTTGCCACATCTCGCAGGAAAGGCCCGAGCACATGGGTGTCGCCGATGCCGGGCGCGCCCGGCGCGGGCACG
>DMQT01000224.1:3001-3549 GCA_003455595.1 Betaproteobacteria bacterium | reverse complement strand
CGTCGTTCGCCCTTGGGCGCCAGTTCGGCGAGTTCCGGTTTCAGGCGGCCCTGTTCATCGAAGAGTTCTTCCGGGCGGTAGCTCTTGAGCCAGTCTTCCAGCAGCTTGAGGTGTTCGGGATGGGTGTTCGGATGGAGCGGCACCTGGTGCGCACGGAAACTGCCTTCGATCTGCAAACCGTCGACCACCTTCGGCCCGGTCCAACCCTTGGGCGAGTTGAGGACGATCATCGGCCAACGCGGACGCGTGAGGTCACCCTGCACGCGGGCGTTGTGCTGAATCGTCTGGATCTGCTGCACCGCCGCATCGAGCGCTGCGGCCATCGCCACATGCATCAGCGCGGGCTCATGCCCTTCAACAAACAGCGGCGTCCAGCCATAGCCTTGCAGCAACTGCACCAGCTCCTCACGGGTGATTCGGGCGAGAACCGTCGGGTTGGAAATCTTGTAGCCGTTGAGATGCAAAATCGGCAGCACCGCGCCGTCGGTGACCGGATCGAGAAACTTGTTCGAATGCCAGGCCGTGGCCAGCGGTCCGGTTTCCGCCTC
>DMQT01000224.1:839-2917 GCA_003455595.1 Betaproteobacteria bacterium | reverse complement strand
GCCTCATCCTGGCTGATGTTGGGATAGATTTCGCTGTAAGTGCCTTCGAGATAGGTGTTGCCGACGACCGCCGGGCCGCCGTGTCCGGGGCCGGAAACATAAATCATGTTGAGGTCGTATTGCTTGATGAGCCGGTTCAAGTGCACGTAAATGAAATTCTGCCCGGGCGTCGTGCCCCAGTGTCCCAGTAACATTTTCTTCACATCCGCAAGCGTCAGCGGCCGCTTCAACAGCGGATTGTCGTACAGATAAATCTGGCCAACCGAGAGATAGTTGGCGGCGCGCCAGTAAGCGTCCATCTGGTGGAGAAATTCCGGCGTGAGCGTTGCTGTATTTGTATTCATGTTTCACCTCTTGATCAGTGTTTCGTTTTGCCACCGGCCGTGCCGCACCACCTTCACCATCTCCAGAATCAACAGTGGGATGGCGCCCACCGCGAGCAGCAGCAGGCAATCGGTGAACGGCATGTAAGTCGTGCTGAGGAAGCGACCCAGCGTCGCGTTGTGTTGGCTCCAGACCTGGAGGCCGAAGGAAATGGCAACCACGATGACGAGATTGACGTTCGAAAAAAGGGCGATGCGCCAGACGCGCTTGGTCTCGCTGCGTGCACCAAAAGAGCGGAGAAGTTCGGCGAAGACCAAAACGGCGAAAGCGTAAGTGCGGGCTGTTTCCAGGCTTCCCGACTTCAAGACATAGTAGAAAACCGCGAATGCAACGCCCGCCGTGAGGAAGCCGGTGAAGGCCATCGTATGGAGGAAGCTGCGGTCCGTAATAAGCTCAGACCTGCTGCGCGGGTGGCGCTTCATCACGTCGGGGTCGATGGGGTCGGTGGCGAGGCACAGCGCTGGCAGACCGTCGGTGACCAGATTAATCCACAGCAGGTGAATCGGCAGCAGCGGCGTCGGGAGACCGATGATCACGCAGACGGCCATGAGCAGGAGTTCACCGGTGTTGCCCGCCAGCAGGTATTGGAGTGTTTTGCGGATGTTGTCGTATATGCCCCGGCCCTCTTCCACGGCAGCGACGATGGTAGCGAAGTTGTCATCGGTGATGATCATGTCCGCCGCTTGCTTGGTGACTTTCGTGCCTGATTTCCCCATGGCGATGCCGATGTCGGCACCTTTGATGGCCGGGGCGTCGTTGACACCATCGCCGGTCATCGCGACCACCGCATCATTCGCTTTCCAGGCGCGGATAATGCGCAGTTTGTGTTCGGCGGTGACACGGGCGTAAACGGCGATATTGGGCGCGCGCTTGCGCAGTTCATCGTCGCTCATCTTGTCCAACTCACCCCCCGCGATGGCCAGGTCGCCGTCTGAAGCGATGCCGATTTCCCGCCCAATGGCCAACGCGGTGTGCGGATGGTCACCGGTAATCATCACCACGCGAATGCCGGCAGCGCGGCATTTTGTGACGGCCTCTTTGGCCTCCTGACGCGGCGGGTCAACCATCCCCGTCAGACCAACGAACACGAGATCGTGCTCCACCGCGTCCGCGGTGAGGTCGGCAGCCGAAACGCTGTCCAGGTCGCGCCAGGCCGAGCCGAGTACGCGCAGGGCTTGCTGCGCCATCGCGGTGTTTTGCGCCACGATGTTCTGACGGTCCCCGTCCGTCATGGCGCGGATCCCGGTGCGGGTATAAAGGTTTGTGCAGCGCTCCAACAGCACGTCGGGCGCACCGTTGATGAAGGCGCGCAACTTCCCGTCCGGCATCGTGCGAATCACCGTGCTGCGTTTCCGGTCGGAGTCGAAAGGGATCTCGTGATGCTTCGGCAGCGTCTTCTCGATACGCTTCCGGTCACCGCCGGCTTTGGCGCCGGCCGCCAATAAAGCGCCTTCGGTGGGGTCGCCGATGACTTTCCATGCCCCCTTTTCCGCGACGAGATGCGCGTTGTTGCAGCCGAGGATGACGGTCGCGAGTTCGAGCAAAGGTGCCGCGTGCTGCGCATCCGCCTGCTTGCCATCAAAGCGTACTTCGCCATCCGGTCCGTAACCTTCACCGGTGACTTCGTAGCGCTGGTCTGCCACATAGAGCGCGCGCACGGTCATTTCGCCGACGGTCAAGGTGCCGGTCTTGTC
>DMQT01000224.1:0-790 GCA_003455595.1 Betaproteobacteria bacterium | reverse complement strand
ACAACCGCCGGCAACCCTTCCGGCACGGCAGCCACGGCGAGACTGACCGAGGTCATGAATAACTCGAACGGTTTCGTCCCGCGCAGCAACCCCAGCCCGAACAGCAGCGCAACGATACCCAGCGCTGCCCAGACCAGCACCCGCCCGAACGACTCGAGCTTTTTCTCCAGCGGGGTGCGTTCCTCCTCACCTGCCGCTTCAATCAGGCCAGCGATGCGGCCCAGTTCGGTATTCATCGCCGTGGCCACAACGACGGCCTGGCCTGTGCCCGCCGCAACGCTGGTGCCCATGAACACCATGTTCTCACGGTCGCCGAGCGGGACGTCATCTCGCCCCAATGTCGCGGGCTGCTTCGTCTCCGCCTCCGACTCGCCGGTCAGCGTGGCTTCGATGCACTTGAGCGAGGCCGCAGTCAGAAGCCGGGCATCAGCCGCGACCAGGTCGCCGGCTTCCAGTGTGAGGATGTCACCAGCGACGATGCCCGATGCTGGAATCGAAGTGACTTGTCCATCGCGTCGCACCTTGGCCTGGGGTGCAGTCAGCTGCTTGAGCGTCGCGATGGATTTCTCCGCGTTGAACTCCTGATAGAAGCCGATGACGGCGTTAAGGACGACGATGGCGAGGATGGCGATGGCGTCCACCCCTTCACCCAGCATGCCGGAGATGACGCCGGCCGCAATGAGAATCCAGATGAGAAGGCTCTTGAACTGGCCGAGGAAAATCTGCAGCGGGCTGATGCGCTTGCCTTCCTTCAGTTCGTTCGGGCCGTTGGCTGCGAGCCGTTGTGCTG
>DMQT01000264.1 GCA_003455595.1 Betaproteobacteria bacterium | reverse complement strand
CCGTTGGGGCCGATCAGGCCGACGATCGCGCCGCGCTGGATCACGCCGGAGAAATCGCGGATCAGCATGCGCCCGCCGTAGGATTTGCTCACGTGCTCCAGCTCGGCCACGCGCTTGCCGGATTTTTCACCGCTATCGACGTTGAGGTTGACCTGGCCCAGATGGTTGCGGCGCTCGCTGCGTTCGCGGCGCAACTGTTCCAGGCGGCGCACCCGGCCTTCGTTACGCGTGCGCCGCGCCTTGACGCCCTGGCGCAGCCATACCTCCTCCTGCGCCAGCACCTTGTCGAATTTGGTCTGCTCGACCGATTCAATCGCCAGTTGCTCGGCCTTGAGGCGCTGGTATTCTGTGAAATTGCCCTCGTAGGTGCGCAACACGCCGCGATCCAGCTCGATAATCTGACGCGACACATTGTCCAGAAAGCGCCGGTCATGGGTAATCACGATCACGCTACCGTTGTAGGTGCGGATCAGCTCCTCCAGCCACTCGATCGACGCCAGATCAAGGTGGTTGGTGGGCTCGTCCAGCAGCAGCAAGTCCGGCTCGGTGACCAGCGCCCGCGCCAGCGCCACGCGTTTTTTCAGGCCGCCAGACAGGGTGCCGACCAGCACGTCTTCAGGCAGGCTCAACTTGGTCAGCGCGGTTTCCACGCGTGCCTGCAAACTCCAGCCTTCACGCGCTTCCAGCGCCGTTTGCAGCGTCTGCATGCGCACCATCAGCGTGTCGAAATCGGCGTCCGGCTCGCCCATTTTGTGCGTCACCTCATGGTAATCAAGCAGCAGCTGGCTGACCTCGCCCAACCCCTCCGCGACCGCCTCGTACACCGTGTGCGCCGGGTCGAGCACGGGCTCTTGTGGCACGTAGGCCAGTTTCATGCCGGGCTGACGCCACACATTACCGTCGTCGTGTTTGATCTCTCCGGCCAGCACCTTGAGCAGGCTGGATTTACCCGCGCCGTTGCGGCCAATCAGGCCAATATGCGCGCCTGGTTCAATGACCCAGTCGGCGTGGTCGAGCAGCGGCACATGGCCAAAAGCGAGGGAGGCGGATTCAAGGGTAAGCAGGGGCATGGGAGGTGGTGTGACGAAGAGAAGGCAGCTATTTTACACGCGCTGGGGCCTGGCAAGCCATCTGCTACAATCTTGCCTGCTCAAATTCCCATAAATACCCTGCTTAACATGACCTCACCGCTCGAAAACATGCGCGCCCAGCTCAACACCGAAACCGCCAAGACCGACTGGTCAGAGCTGGAAAAATTCTTCGCCAAGGGCATGCTGATTAATGTCGCCACCGGCCTCGATCTGGTTGAAGTGGCCGCGCATATTGCCTGCGATAAAAGTGCCGAAGTACAGGCATGGATGGCGGCAGGCAAACTCGTGCGCCTGTCCGATACGGTTGCGGCCGACTGGCATGAACGCCGCCCGGCGATCTGGACGGTGGTGGTGGCGCCGTGGATACTGGTGCAGGAACGCGCGCATTGAGCGCATCTCACACCCACCTGAAACACAACCGCGTCACCCTCACCCTCCTGTTGGCCGGGCTGTCCATGCTCGGGCCGTTTTCCATTGATACCTACATGCCATCGTTCCCCGACATGCAGGCCAGCCTGCATGCCACGCCGCTGCAATTGCAGCAGACGTTGAGCGTGTATCTGCTGGCGTTCGGGATGATGATGCTGCTGCATGGCGCGCTGTCGGATGCGTTTGGGCGCAGGCCGGTGATACTGGTCTCGCTGGTGGCGTTTATAGCGGCGTCGGTGGGCTGCGTGCTCTCGAACCAGATCGAGCAACTGCTCGTGTTCCGCGCCTTGCAGGGCTTGTCGGCCGGCGCAGGCATGGTAGTTGGCCGCGCGATAATCCGTGACTTGTACGCGGGCCACGAGGCGCAGCGCCTGATGTCGCAGGTAACGATGATTTTCGGCATTTCGCCCGCCATTGCGCCGGTAATTGGCGGCTGGCTGCAGATCGGTTTCGGCTGGCATGCGGTGTTCGTGTTCATGACTGCGTTGGGCGCGCTGCTGTTCGTGGCGAGCTGGCGCTATCTGCCGGAAACCCTGCCGCCGATCGCGCGCCAGCCGTTTGCCGCGCACAGCCTGGCGCGCAATTACCGCATGGTGTTCGGCAACCGCACGTTTCTGCTGCTATCGGGAGCCGTCGCGCTACATTTCGCCGGGTTTTTTCTATATATCGCCTCTGCGCCGGTGTTCGTGATTCAACACCTCAAGCTGGGCGAAAGCCAGTTTGCCTGGCTATTTGCGCCGGCCATTTCAGGCGTGATCCTGGGCGCGTTTCTGTCCGGCAAACTGGCTGGTCGCGTCTCCCCAACAACCACGGTTAAATACGCTTATTGGCTGTTGTTCGGCGCCGCCGCAATCAATCTTGCCTATAACCTGACTTTCACGCCCACCTTGCCATGGGCAGTGCTGCCGATTGCGCTGTACGGCACCGGCATGGCGCTGGCGATGCCCAGCATCACCCTGCTGGCGCTCGACGTGTTTCCGCTCAATCGCGGCCTGGTGTCGTCGTTGCAAGGCTTCGTGCAAACCACGCTCAACGCCGTGGTGGCAGGCGCAATTTCCCCGCTGGTATCGTTTTCGACCGGGTATCTGGCCATCGGCATGCTGACTTTCCTACTGCTGGGACGGCTGGCGTGGATGGCATATCTGCGCAGCGCAGCATTGCCACCGGAACATTGTTGAGACCAGCTTGTCCGACTTGCCATTCCACTTAACCCAATCGCGCCCCTCATGAATACACGACTGATCCCTCTCATGCGCATCAACGACCCTGACGCGCAACGCCTATGCGATGAATATGAAATCCTTGACCAGCTGTTGCCGATGCGCGACGCGCACATCCTGGAGCTGGGCTGCGGCGCAGCAGAAAAAACCCGCACCATCGCCGAGCGTGGCGGGGTGACTGCCATTACTGCGCTGGAAGTCGATGAAATCCAGCATGCCAAGAACCTGCAGATCACCGATCTGCCCAAGGTACAATTTTGCCTCGGCGGGGCGCAAGCCATCCCGGCGGCCGACGCCAGTTTCGACATCGTGCTGATGTTCAAATCACTGCACCATGTGCCAGGCGATTTGCTGGATCAGGCGTTGACGGAGATTCACCGGGTGTTGAAACCAGGCGGCCTGGCCTATCTGTCCGAGCCGATTTATACCGGCGAATTCAACGAAGTATTACGCTTGTTTCATGATGAAAAAGCGGTGCGGGAGGCGGCATTTTCCGCCATCAGGCGTGCGGTGGATAACGGCACGTTCACGCTGGAAAGCCAGACCTTCTTCAGCACGCCGGAGCATTTTGATGATTTCGCAGACTTTGAGAAAAAGGTAATGCAGGTGAGCCACACCCAGCACCATTTTTCACCGGAATTGCACGCCACTGTACGCGACGCTTTCATGCAGCGCATGACCCCGCAAGGCTTTAACTTCGGCTTGCCGCTGCGCGTTGACCTGTTCCGCAAACCTATTTAGGACACGCCAATGAACTACACCCGGCTTGGCAGCAGTGACCTGACCGTCTCAGAAATCGCCCTCGGCACCATGACCTTTGGCGAGCAGAACAGTGCCGCTGACGCCGCGCAGCAGCTTGATTACGCGGTCAGTCGAGGCGTGAATTTCATTGACGTGGCGGAAATGTACCCGGTGCCGCCGCGTGCCGAAACCCAGGGTTTGACTGAAGAATATGTGGGTCGCTGGCTGAAAAGGCAATCGCGCGACAAGCTCATCCTCGCCAGCAAAATCACCGGGCCATCACGCGGTTTCGGCTGGATACGCGGCGGTCCGCGCATCACCCCGCAGCAGATCAAAGCCGCCATCGACACCAGCCTGCAGCGCCTGCAAACCGACTACCTCGACCTGTATCAAATCCACTGGCCGGACCGCAACGTGCCAATGTTCGGCCAAAGCGCCTACGACATCAGCGCCGAGCGCGACACGACGCCCATCGTCGAGCAGTTGGGTGCATTCGCCGATTTGATCCAGGCCGGCAAGATACGCCACGTCGGCCTGAGCAATGAAACACCGTGGGGCGTCTCGGCCTTCGTCCGCGCTGCGGATGACGCTGGCCTGCCGCGCGTCGCCAGCATCCAGAACGCCTACAACCTGCTCAACCGCGTATTCGAATTTGGCCTGAGCGAGACCTGCCACCGCGAACACGTCGGCCTGCTGGCCTACAGCCCGCTGGCGTTCGGCGCGCTCACTGGCAAATACCTCGATGGCACTGGAAGCGGGCGGCTCACCCTGTTCCCCGGCTTCGGCCAGCGCTACAGCAAACCCAACGTGCCCGAAGCCGTCGCCGCCTATGCCGCACTGGCAAAACAACACAAGCTGCACCCCGCCATGCTGGCGCTGGCCTTCGTGCGCAGCCGCTGGTTCGTCACCAGCACCATCATCGGCGCCACCAGCATGGCGCAGCTGCAGCAGAATCTGGACAGCGTCGAAGTGAAATTAAGTACAGAGGTGTTGGAGCAGATTCAGGCGATTCATTTGCGATATCCGAATCCGGCACCTTAGCGGAGGGGGTGGCTATTTTCCCGCCCGTGTAAGTACACGTACCCAAAGCAGCAATCGGTCAATTTAACGCAGCATCAGCAACGCATCTATAAAACCGGGCTATCCAGATGCCAGCGCGCCGACACGACAAAGCCCCGGCTGACTTCGTGCCAGATTCCCGCCTGTAGCGCCATGCCGCTCACCAGCAGCGGCGCGCCGTTGACGGCAAAATGCGCGCTCAGTGCAGCGTTGAAATCCGCCTCCCGCTGCAAATCACTGGCATCTTCGCTCATCGCCGGCGTAAGCCATTCCAGACGTTCCAGCACTCGCCAGCGCAAATCCATTTGCGGTAATTGGGCGGCACCATCCCAGCGCAGCCACCAGCCTTGCAGATGCTGCGGCGACACCTCCGGCGCGAGGTGCGCCGCCTGCCCGGCCGGATAAAACAGCCAGCCTTTGAGCAGCGCACGTGCGGCCAATGTTGACCCGGCGTGCGGCAAGGCCGCAGCACCCGCCTCGGTGCGGCCGAGCTTGAGCTGCTTGTCGCGCAGGCTGACAAACTTCAGATCAAGGCGATCGCGCGTGAGGGTGCCGACATAGCCTGCCAGTCCAGCGCTGGCGTCCACTTGCAGATAAAACTTTACCGACGCTTCCCAGTGCTGCAACGCGCCGTCGGCATCGCGCCAGAGAAAATCGAATTCGCCGATCACCAATTTCCCGGCTTTGACTTTCAGATTGGCGGCGATGAGTTCGCCTCCCAGTAAATGCGCCAGCCAGTATTCAAGCAGGGTTTCAAAGTAGCGCCCCAGCCGTTGCGGATTGCGCGCCCCGATCCATTCCAGCAGAGGCGCGGGCGCCCGATCCAGCGCCAGTAGCGTAGGCAGGGCACCTGCTACCGCACGTGCGCCAAACGTATCCGGCACGGCAAAATCCGGCGCAGCAGCTTCGCGCAATAGCCCCGGTGCGGCCATCACCCAGGCCAGGTCGCGCACCTGCGGGTGGTGCAATTGTTTGAGCAAATCGAGCATCGCCATATTATGACGCCTGCGCCGCCAGCCCGTACAATACGGCCTTTGTTTGATTCCCCATAAAGCCGTGATCAGCCTGCGTCAACTCACCCTCACCCGCGCCGCCAAAATCCTCATTGAGGGTGCCAGCGTACAAATCCACCCGGGCCAGAAAGTCGGCCTGACCGGTGCCAACGGCACGGGCAAATCCAGCCTGTTTGCGTTGCTGCTGGGCGAACTGCACGCCGAGGCGGGTGACCTGACCATGCCGCCCGACTGGGTCATTGCCCACGTCGCACAGGAGACCCCGGCGCTGGATCAGGCCGCGCTGGAATTCGCCCTCGACGGCGACAAGCAATTGCGCCAGGTGGAGCATGATCTGGCCGCCGCCGATGCAGCACACGACGGCCACCGGGTCGGCGAACTGCATGGACGGCTGGGCGAGATTGACGGCTACAGCGCCCGCGCCCGCGCCGCTGAGTTGCTGCACGGGCTGGGGTTTTCCGACACCGATTTCGCCAAGCCGGTGGCGGCATTTTCCGGCGGCTGGCGCGTGCGGCTCAATCTGGCGCAAGCGCTGATGAGCCGCTCCGATTTGTTGTTGCTGGACGAGCCCACCAACCATCT
>DMQT01000053.1 GCA_003455595.1 Betaproteobacteria bacterium | reverse complement strand
CTTCCATGCCGGGCGGCGCGAAGATCTGCGCGGTGGCCTGCATGGCGGCGACTTCGATGTCGATTTCCTTGTCATTGAGTTGACCTTCGCGCAGCATCTTGCGAAATTTCTGGCGCGTGGCGGAATCTTCCGGTTTGGCGCTGGCCTCGATCCCCAGATGCTGCGATACGTCGCGCGCGGGCGGCAACAGGGCGTCGAGCACGCGCTCTTCGGCGGCGTCTTCGGCACGCAGTTTGTGTTTCGCCATGTCCTGTTCGCGCAGGTCTTTAATCGCGGTTTCCATCAGGTCGCGGATGATGGAATCGACGTCGCGGCCGACGTAGCCGACTTCGGTGAATTTAGTCGCTTCAACCTTGATGAAAGGCGCGTCGGCAATGCGCGCCAGGCGGCGGGCGATTTCGGTTTTGCCCACCCCGGTGGGGCCGATCATCAGGATGTTTTTCGGCGTAATCTCGTGGCGCAGCGGCTCTGCCACCTGGGCGCGGCGCCAGCGATTGCGCAGCGCGACGGCGACGGCGCGCTTGGCGGCGTGCTGGCCGATGATGTGTTTATCGAGTTCATGGACGATTTCTTGCGGGGTCATGTGCGACATGGTTTATTCCAGCACTTCGATAACGTGATTCTGGTTGGTGTAAATGCACAGGTCGCCGGTGATGGCGAGCGATTTGGCGACGATGTCGCGCGCATGCAGTTCGGTGTTTTCCAGCAGTCCGCGCGCGCATGCCTGCGCGTAAGCGCCGCCGCTGCCGATGGCGACGATGCCGTATTCGGGCTCCAGCACATCGCCGTTGCCGGTGATGATGAGCGAGTGCTCACTGTCGGCTACTGCCAGCATAGCTTCGAGGCGGCGCAGGATACGGTCGGTGCGCCAGTCTTTCGCCAGTTCCACGGCGGAGCGCAATAAATTACCCTGGTGCTTGTCGAGCTTGGCTTCAAAACGTTCAAACAGCGTGAACGCGTCAGCCGTGCCGCCGGCGAATCCGGCCAGGATGCGGTCCTGATAAATACGCCGCACTTTGCGCGCCGTGCCCTTGATGACGATGTTGCCCAGTGTCACCTGGCCGTCGCCGCCGAGTGCGACCTGCGTGCCGCGCCGCACCGACAGGATGGTGGTGCCACGATATTGCTCCATGTGCTTACTTTCCGGGAGGATAGAAGAGTTTGAAGATGAGGGCGTTGCGGGCAAACTCAAGCCGATTGCGTGATTATTTGCGGCGTATGATCTCGGCCATCTGATCGACACCCATCACGATCAGCACCACGTTAACCATTTCGTTACCATTGATGATGCGTACGCGCTTGCCCGCTTGCATCAGCCCCATCAAGGCTTCCATGAACAGGTTGACGCTGCCGAATTCAATCCGCGGCACCGCTGAGAGATCGAGGGCGACCTCTTTATGCTGGCGAGCAAAGCCTTGAAATTCGGCAAACATGTTGGCGCTGGCACCGGTAATTACACCCTGCAAGGCGTAGGCATCCGGCTCAAACATGGCTTCTGCAGGCGGAGCAACCATGATTTGTGCGACGGCGCGCGGGGTTTCCCAGGACGGTGGCGAGACTTCAAAATTGACCGCGTAATCGACCGCAAGGTCTTCGAATTCGGCCAGTTTGCCCTGCATCTGATAGAGCTGCAGCAGCAGCAACCAATAGGCCGGATCGCGTTGCGCCGGGTCGTGTATGGCGTGCTGTAGCAGGCTGATCAGTGCACCGCTGGCGATTTGTAGTTGCGCTGATTTTTTTTGCAGTTTGGCGAGCGCATTTTTGAGCAGGCTGCAGCCCGCAGGGGTGACTGCGTTGATGCTGGAGAGATCGAGCTGAATTGCACCCTGCGCAGCCGCGTCGATAAGCAATTGAATGCGGTCTGCGCTGCCTTGGTCGAGCGTGCCTTTGAGGCTGAACATCTGACCGCTGGCGGCAGCCGCTGCCTTGGCGGCGGGCGTGTCGGCCGAGCTGCGCGTGTCTTCCCATACCGGCGGCGAAGTCTCGCATTTGACGGCAAAATCGAGCGCAAGTTGCTCAAACGCGGGCTGTTGCCGAGTAACGCGATACAGGTCGAACAGCATGCGCCAGTGTGCGTCTGACGCGTGGGATGAAGCCAGGTGCGTTTTTAACAGCGAGATTGCTTCTGCCGCACGATCGCTGGCGTACAGCATGGCGGTTTCTTCAATGCCAAGCGCGAGCCGGGCACCGGTTTCCACCACTTCAATGCCGCCATGTGCCACCACGGTATCGAAGTGTTCCTCGGTCAGCGGTGCCTGATTTATTTCGGCTATCGCTTCAGCTTTGCCGGTTTTTTTGGCGGCAGGAGGCTTGTCTTTGCGAAAAAAAGAAAAATCCAATTGTTGTAACCCTTGTCACGACAGCGTGAAATATAGATGAAACCAGTTGCGATGATAGGCACTAAACATGAAAAACATCAAGCGTGTGCACGCACCCGCAGCAGGCTGCCGATGACGCCGGTCGAGGCAATGGCCCATATGATCACAGCACCGGTGAGCAGATCGAACCGCGCGGAGGAGGCGAGGCCGAGCGCATAACCGAGTACGCCGATGCCGTAAGCGGCAATCAGCCTGCCCGTGCGGCCCATGCCGCGTACCTCCAGTGCCCGTTGCGTCAGCATCAGGCACAAGGGGGCCCAGCGTCAGCGCGAACAGGGGATGGAGACGGCGTACGTGCATACGGAGGCCGCTCAGCCAGCCGGGGTGGGCAGCAGGCCGCTGGCGCAGGCGTCGTTGAATTCGCGCAGCATTTGCTCGACCAGCTCGGCTTCCATATCTGCAACGATGAACACAAAGCGGCTCTGGCGGTTGTCATCCGGCCAGGCGGGCAGTTCGGCGGGCGGGTAAAGCACGTGCTGCACCGCGTGCAATACCGTGGGTACGTCCTTGCCCTTGAGATTGACGATGGCTTTCATGCGCAGCAGCGACTTGGCGCGGAAATTCAGCAGCATTTGCAGCGCGGCGTAGATGCCCATCCACTCCAGCGGTTCGTCAAATGTCACACTGAACGAGCGAATGCGGTTGTCGTGTACCGGCGCATCGCTGCGAGGTTTGCCCATCAAGCTGGTTGCCGCGACTGGGCGGTAGCGCATTTCGTTGAGCCACTGACTGACGTTGCTGGTCTTGCTGGTGGGGTCGTACAGCCCGGCGTTGAGGATCTGCGCGGCGTCGATCTGGCCGTGTTGCACGGTGAGAATCGGCGCGCCTGGGTTGAGCGTTTGCAGTCGGGCTTGCAAGGCAGCAATGGCGTCGGGGGTGGCCAAATCAGTCTTGGTGAGCAGCAGGCGGTCAGCCACGGCGACCTGCTTGACCGCCTCAAAGTAACTGTCGAGCTGTTGTTCGCCCAGCACCGCATCCACCGTGGTGACCACGCTATTGAGCTGAAACCGCGCGGCAATCCAGCGCTCGTTGATGAGGGTGTCGAGGATCGGCGCGGGATCGGCGATGCCGGTGGTTTCGATGATGACGCGCTCGAATTGCGGGATTTCACCCCGGCTCGACGCCATGAACAGGTTTTTCAGCGTCGGCGACAACGAGCCCACCACGGTGCAGCAGATGCAGCCGCCCTGCAACAG
>DMQT01000103.1:1485-5086 GCA_003455595.1 Betaproteobacteria bacterium | reverse complement strand
AGGTGATTACCCAGCGTGCGGGGCTGGTAGCGGCCTGGCTGCAGATCACCCAAAGCGGTGAGAGCGTGAGCCTGTATCACGAGGTGCATGTCAGCAATGCGCCCTGACACTAATAAGACTATCAATATGCGCTACGTTGGGCATTCAGCCCAGCGCGGTTTTGCCATCGTGGCCGCGATCTTTCTGGTGGTCGTGCTGGCCGCTCTGGGCGCGTTCATGCTGACTTTCTCAACCGTGCAGCACATCACCTCGGCACAGGATATACAAGGCACCCGAGCCTATCAGGCTGCGCGTACCGGTATCGAGTGGGGCGCCTATCAGGTGTTAATCAACTCAAGTTGTCCGTCCCCTGCGTCGTTAACACCAGGTGGCACGCAGGCCGGTTTTAGCGTCACAGTGCAGTGCGCTCCATTTGGTCCTTATACGGAAGGCGGCAACACAGTAAATATGTATCAAATTACTTCTACTGCAAGCCAGGGAACGCTGGGCAGCGCCACCTATGTGGAACGGCAATTGCAAGCGACGATAGGCAAATAACCATGACAGTAACCAGTAACCAATAATGGCGGATTGTTTGAGATGCTTTTCACGACCCTGACGCATATGGTTGCGGTAACGCTGCGGCTGAGGCGTACCTTGCAAGCCTATTGGCAGGCCTGTGCTCTGGGTGTGTTGATGGCGCTGTTGCCTGTCGTGGCCTCTGCCGCGTGGTTTAACGCCGCCTGGAGCTATCGCGTGCCGATCAGCGTGCCATCGGGGGCCAGCGTGAACAGCACCATCAAGATGGATGTGGATTTCAATGCATTGCTGACAACGCTGGGGGTCGCAGGCACGTTCGACGTGAATTCTCCTCGAGTGACTCGGCCAGACGGCACTACCCTGAGCGCGACACAGGAATTCACCGATACCGTGTATGCCGGCGTGACCGACGCGACTGGCAACGGCCGCGGCGAAGTACGCTTCATTTTGCAGGATGCGGGGCCGGCCACCTATTACCTGTATTTCGATATCGTGACCAATGGCCCCAAGGCAGCGAATCCGCGGCCGCCTATCAATGGCAATTTTGAAGTGGGTTCAGCCGGTACCGCGAAACCCATTGCATGGCTGGCATCGACGCGGTCAAACACTGGCATGGATATCCAGATGCGCCCGGCTGAAACGGTTAGTGTGTCCGATCCCAATGGTAGCCCTAGTCCGGTCAGCACAAATGGCAATCCAAATACGGGTCTATACGCCTATTTAATGGGTTATCGTAGCAACGCCGATGCTGGTGGAACAGCTACTTTAACCAAGAGTTTTACGATACCGGCTACCAACCCGGGCAACTTCAATATTCGGCTCAAACCAGAGGGGTGGGATAGTGCGGTTTATGACACTACGCCTAACATCTACGACTTTATCCGCGTGCGCTTGCTAAACCCATCAAATTCGGCAGTGTTGCTGGACATCGCAGGCCCCCAGCTAAATAACTACGCCAACTGTCCGTATAGTCCCAATTACACTACCAATCCAGCCTCGAACAATGCGCCTGGGTACGGCTATTACAACGACTGGGACAACGGCACCGGCTCGAACAACCACACATTGGGCATGAGTACTGTTTACAACCGGGGGCTACAGCCCTGGACAATGTGTACGGCAAGCTTGAGCGCGGTGGCGGGTAAAGCCGTTACGCTTGAAATCAGAGTCAATAACACTAACCTATATAAAAGCTGGTTTCTGGTTGATGATGTGGAATGGAGTGTGGTGGCTGCCATTTTAGGTGCGCCGGAAAGTGGCGCTGTGGCTGCACCGGGTGGCTTCAATGCCTATGACACCTCAACCACTGCGGGAGCAATCACAGGTTACATCCAGACCAAAGTGGCCGGTTCCCCGTTCAATCTCGATCTGATTGCACTCAATACGGCCAAGAACGCCATTCTGACAACTTTTGCCGGTGCGGTAAAAGTGGAATTGCTGGATAGCAGCACGGCCGGGGCGCTGGATACTAACGGCTGCAATGCGGCTTGGCCCACGATACAAACCCTGGCACCGAATCCAGCTTTTGCGACGACCAATAACGGACGCATGACCGTGGCGTTCCAGGAAAGCAATGTCTGGCGCAACGTGCGGGTACGCATTAGCTTTCCCGCCACCGGCACGCCTACGGCGGTCGGCTGTTCCACCGATAACTTTGCCATTCGTCCCGCCAGTTTTGCCAGCTTCAGCGTGACAGACGCCGACTGGCAGAGCGCTGGCACCGCGCGCAGTCTGAACAACATGGCTGCGACCGGTGGCAATGTGCATAAGGCGGGGCAGCCCTTTACCGTGAACGCCACGGCGGTCAATGCGCTTGCGACGGCAGCGGTGACTACCAACTATACCGGCACTCCGACGGCGAGCCTGACGACCTGCTCGGGAAGCGGCTGTACCAGCACGTTCGGCATATTTTCTGTGGGCAGCGCGACTGCGGTAGCCGGGGTCTTGAACTCAACGAATGCCGGTTATACCGAAGCAGGTGCATTTACCCTGCAATTGCAGGATATGACATTTACCAGCGTCGATGCGTCTGACGGCACGCCAGCTAATTGCGCCGGATTGTATATATGCTCGGGTGCGCTCGTTGTAGGACGCTTTGTGCCCGACCATTTCAGCGTGACAGGGAGCAGTACGCCGGCATTCAAAACCTTCAACGATGCCACCTGCACCGCACGTTCCTTTACTTATATCGGTCAGGGATTCGGCTATGTCACCGCGCCGCAGGCGCTGATTACCGCCCAAAACGCTGCCGGCGTCACCACGCAGAATTACCGTGGCACTTTGTGGCGACCCGTGCCTGCATTTGCCTACAGCAGCGCTTCAGGAATACTGGATACCGGCCTGGCGACGACGCCAACTGTGGTATCCAATAATGACGGTACCGGCAACGAAAGTGTCAACGGCACCGATCTGCTGGCTTATGTGCGCAACCCGACTACGCCCCAGGCGCCTTTCAATGCCAATATTTCGTTGAACCTGAGCGTCACCGATCCGAGTGAGGCGGGGGTGGCAGGAAATGGCACCATCAACACGACGACACCGGCAATTTTCAATGGCACGGGTAGCGGCATAGCTTTCGATTCCGGCAATGCATTCCGCTATGGCAGACTAAGGCTAAGCAATGCGTTTGGTTCGGAGTTGCTGGATTTGCCGATTCCCGCCGAAGCGCAATACTGGAATGGGACGGTTTTTATCACCAATACGGCAGATAACTGCACTGTAATTACCGCCACCAATATCGCCATGGGAAATTATCTGTCCAACTTGAGCGCCTGCGAGACGGGCATTTCCATCAGCGCGCGCCTCAGTGCCGGGAAAAGCAATCTGAAGCTGGTGAAACCCGGCGCGGGCAATAATGGCAGCGTGGATTTGACGGTGAATCTGGGCATTACTGCCACCGGCCAGACCTGTGTTGCGCCGCTCCCGGCTACTCAGCAGGCCGCCGTGGCGGCAAACCAAACGTATCTGCAAGGCAAGTGGGCGGGAACCAGTTATAACCAGAATCCGCATGCGCGAGCCACATTTGGTGTTTATAAAAACGCGAATGAATTTATTTATATGCGCGAGATGTATTGAATCAAAA
>DMQT01000103.1:0-1437 GCA_003455595.1 Betaproteobacteria bacterium | reverse complement strand
CGGCTGGTTGTCCATCAATATTCAGGAGGATGGCATTTACATGGCGCATGTCATGCTCATGCCAGCTGCCCAGCCGCAGGTGGGGCTGATCGCTTTTTACCCCGCTGATAAAACGCAGACCACCGCTACACTGGAAAAGATAGCAAAAGAATTGCACGTGGATCGGTATGAGTGTACTAATTTGCTGAATTCCGGCGAGTATCAGCTGTTATCGGTGGATGCGCCGAACGTGCCGCAGGACGAGCTTAAAACGGCTATTCGCTGGCGCTTGAAGGACATGCTGGATTTTCACATCGATGATGCGACCATCGATGTGCTGGATATTCCAGGGGATAAAAACGCACCCGAACGCAAGGGCGCCATGTATGCGGTTGCGGCACATGACCAATTCATCAAACAACACCAGTCGCTATTCGAGCAAGTCGGCATTCCGTTGAGCGTCATCGATATCCCGGAAATGGCGCAACGCAATATTTCAGCCCTGCTGGAGCCGGAAGACCGTGGTCTGGCATTGCTTTCCTTTGATAACACGGGCGGCTTGCTCACCATTACTTTTGCCGGCGAGCTGTATCTGTCGCGGCGTCTTGATGTGACCCTGGCGCAATTGCTGCAAACCGATATTGATCAGAAAAATACGTGCTATGACAGAGTTACGCTCGAACTGCAGCGTTCATTCGATCATTTCGAACGGCAGTTCCGGTTTATTGCAGTCTCCAAGCTGATGCTTGCGCCTTTAGGCGATGGTGGTTCCGGTTTGCAGGAATATCTGGCGGCGAATTTGTACATGCCGGTAGAAACATTCAATCTGGATGCGGTGCTGGATATTTCCAAAGTGCCGGAACTGCAGCAGCCTCAACAGCAGCAGTTTTATTTCATGGCGCTGGGTGCGGCGCTGCGGCATGAGGTAAAGACCCTGTGAGTCAGCAGATCAACCTATACAATCCGTTGTTCCGCAGGCAGAAGAAATACTTCTCGAGCGTGACCATGCTGCAGGCGCTAGGCCTGATTTTACTCGGGTCGCTGCTGGTTTACGGTTATGCCTGGTATCGCACCTCTGGGCTGGAAAAACGCGCTTTACAAACCGCAAAATCCTATCAGGCCACGCAGGTGCAGCTGGCGCAGGCAAGCGCTGCGTTTGGCCCGCGCCAGCCGAGTAAATTGCTTCAAGACGAGCTCACGCGCATGGACGAGCAGGTCAAGTTACGCCGTCAAACCATCGCTCTGCTGGGTCAGGGAGAATTGGGCAATACCCAGGGATTTTCGGAATATCTGCGCGCACTCTCGCGCCAGACGCTAAGCGGATTATGGATTACCGGTTTTCACATATCGGGTACGGGTAGCGATATGGCGATCAATGGTCGAACCCTGCAGCCGGAACTGGTGCCGGTCTTCATCAATCGACTGAAAAAAGAACCGGTGCTGGCAGGCAAGACATTC
>DMQT01000064.1:5156-6073 GCA_003455595.1 Betaproteobacteria bacterium | reverse complement strand
CCAGAATGATATGCGAGGCCTTGATGAGCGCGCAGGCACGCACGCCTTCCTTGAGGCCCATGGACTTGATGCTTTCGTTGGTAATAATGGCTGCTACGCTCTTGCCGGCATCCAGTGCGATGACCACCTCGCCGTTGATTGCACCCTCCTGACACCGGCTCACTACGCCGCACAGCTTGTTACGGGCACTGGTTTTAAGCTGGTTGTCCTCCGCAGTAATAATCACCCATGGCGCCTTGATCAGCGCATAAGCCTCCTTGCCGACTGCCAGTTCCAGATTAACCACGCTTTCCTGCGTGATGATGGCGACCAGGTCGTTACCGCCGCCTATATCCAGGATGACTTCCGCATTCACCGGGCCCCTGTTCACGGCCTTTACCCGACCCAAAAACTCATTACGCGCACTGGTTTTCATATCCAATTTCCTCATTAAGTAAAAAAACTTGTCAAAATCCTCCCGCTCCCGCAGCGCGGTCAGGAACTGCTGGTACTCGCCCTCCAGCCGCCGAAAGGCGGATAAAGCCTGTATACCGAAAGCAGTGAGGACCGAACCGCCACCGTATTTGCCGCCCGCAACCCTGATTATCAGCGGCTCATCGGACAGATTATTCATGCCCTCTACCGCTTCCCAAGCCGCCTTGTAACTCAGCCCCAGCACTTTGGCTGCAGCGGAAATAGAACCTAGTTCGCCGATTTTTTCCAGCAATTCGATACGCCCTTTGCCGCGCTGTCGCCCGCCTTCTTCTGCGACCATGCGCAATATCGGATTGGCTAATTCTGCTACTTTAGTCATGCTGAATCCTTTCCCGAGTACATTATCTTGGCCGACTCTGTGCCAGCTCATAGCGCGGTGGTGTTGCCGGATTACGGCAATGCCCGATACCGATCCGGCTGGTCATGCGGCACAACCATTGACC
>DMQT01000064.1:1647-5100 GCA_003455595.1 Betaproteobacteria bacterium | reverse complement strand
CACAACCATTGACCACTATCCAGCAGCCAGGCTGCCAATATTTCGTGATAAGACGCTTCCTCGTATAAGTTGTCTTCATCATCCAGCACATCGCGAGTAACTGTGTATGCATGTTGGTAATAACAGCAGCGCCCGCTCTGGTCGTATCCCAGCATCTTTTCTGCGTAGGCAGAAGGTTCCTCAAAATGCTCAAAACGAGTCGGTACAATCAATAATGCATCGATACCCATATCCGCCAGGAACGCCTCTTTCAAGTCTGTTTCCATTGTGTCCTTCCGTATAGAAGCCCAACTCACAAATACCATGTCGCCATGACGTATTTCCACCGCTCTTGCCTGACTGTTTTTAATCGATATAACTTTTAAGTACATAACGACTATCGCACAATAACTGCCGTTACAAGAACGTAATCCACGATCAAGCTATCGACATAAAAGTACACCTGGCGGCAGTAGCTGCGCAATTGGCACATTCGGCAAGTCGGCCAGCTGATAGCGACCGCTACGCACGTCTTCACCCAATTGTTGCAAGGTACATTCCTGCAGTAGATCGACGATAGCCTGCTTGATGGGGTTCCACTCGCAGTGCATGGGGCATGCTGTTTCGTCACTGCATGCCTTGAGACCCAGCACGCAATCCTGGGTAAACGATACCCGCTCGGTATGCGCCAGAATCTCCACGATACCCACCTTTTCCACGCCCTCCCGCAGGTAGAAACCGCCCTTGCGACCACGCTGCGAGCTGAGCAACATGCCCTTGCTCAGGGACTGCATGATCTTGGACAGATAGGTTGCGGACACATTGAGTGAACGGGCGATGTCACGAGCCAATACCGGCATACTACGGGGCTGCATGGCTAGGTAGACAAGCGCCTGGATGGTATATTGGCTGGTGCGGGACCGAAACATAAATGGCTAAACCCGAAAAACGGACTCTGAATATCAGGTGCAAGAATGGAACCTGCACCTCTCTTAATAAATGAACAATGCTTTAAATCATCGCATGATTGGTTTGATCCGCCATCAACACCGGTGAGTCTTCCTCGGGACCAAAACAACTTTTGTAGTCATTACAGACCTGGCAACTCGGTGCCGGACACATCTTGACTTCGGCACGGTCGCAAAGCTGCTTGTAAAAGAATTTTTTCCACTTCATGTTGCCCAGGTTCTTCAGGTAGAGCTTAGTAAAGTGACGTTCCAGCAGAACAGATAACGCCTGACGATCAGGCAGCCCCATGTCCTGGTAAAGGTGGTTGCCGCCCATGCAGCCGCTGGCGATGGCGTGGGCCAGCCATTCGGTATGTTCTGCATCGTCGCTGCGGTGCGCCAGCAGCAGTGCGACCAGGTCGTCGAATTCGCTTGCCTGAAGGGGAACGCAATCCGCGCAGGCCTCACTGCAACTTTCATCACAAATCTCCCGGCTGGTTCCCGGGAAATAGCGCTCAAGCAATGTGACGAATTTATCCTGGCTGAGTCCCATGCCCAGGCTGGGGGGCTGTATCTCGCCTTTACCTGCTGCCTGAATCACCCCGGCGAAAGCACGGGTAAGTCCGTCATCGGGGTTCCTGGCACGAGCCAGAAGCCAATCGTAGCTGACTGGGCGAATGCTTGCGTTCATGACAGGCTCCCTAAAGATTTACTCAACCGACAGTGGACCATGGGTGTAACATTTTTTCGGACAGATTTTGGAGCACGCCTCGCAGCCGATGCAATTCTCTTTATGCGCGATGGTCATGACCTTTTTTTCGTACTCCTCATCGTCGTCGTCATCTCCCGCAAGCGCGACAATCTCGCCGTCCTCGTCAATGCCCACCAGTTGCAATACATCGCGCGAGCAGACCTTGAAGCAACGGCCGCAGCCGATGCATTTTTCCTGGTTGAGGTCGGCGACGAATTTCGGCGTCCATATCTCGCCGCTGGGCAGGGTGATACTGAATGAGGCCATGATTTTCTCCGTGGAGCACGCGTGATATTCAGCCGCCTGCTGCGCCTAACGCCTTGCGCGCCTCGGTCAGGGCCGCATGGGTATCGTAGGTTTTCTGCGCGACTTCCATGATGCGTTCCCAGCCTGTCGGTAAATCTTCAGACAGGTCGTGCAGATCCATTTTTAGCGCGGTGGCCTGTTGGTTAAGTTTTTTCACCTTGGCTTTAAGCGTGTCGAGGTCTTCCATACTGCACTCCTAGCCGTATTTCGCCACTTCGGGAAATTGGTTGATCATCGCCAGGCCGGCAGCAACAAATTTCTCGCCTTCCTCCGCCAAGCTTTCCATGCTGACAAAGCCGAACCTGTGCACATCGCGCAACTGCTTGTTGACCACGATCAGGCGACCAGCCATCAGTACCAGACGGCCAAAACCCTCATGCGACATTTTCATCATGGGCGAAACCATGACACCGCTACGACGCTCGATCGACAGCCCGACTGCGTTATAAAACAGCTCCAGCCGCCATAAAGTCTCAGGATCGGGGTCGCCGATAATCGGCATTTCGCGGCGCTGCTCCTTGGTGATGATGTAGGGTTCGAGCAGCATCGCATCGGTTTTTCCCTCCCAGGCACCGTGGGCATCCTGCGCCCGCCACTGTTTGATCAACTCTTGCACGAACAGGGTATCGAGCGGTGACGCGACAGCGTCTATCATTGCGGCTTCAGTCATTTTTCACCTCGTCTTCAAAATCCATTACCCGCTCCTGATCCTTGAGCAGGGCCTTGCGCAGCCACGGTGGCGGCGTACCTTTCACCACATCCTGCAGCTTGTCGAGAATGTCCATGATGGCTTCCGGTTGTGCCACCTTGATCGGATGGATTTTGCTGGCCACCACTCGCGCCGCGCCCGAACCGCCGATGGCGGCAACATAGAGAATCGCGCAATCCATGATCGCGGTTAATTTGGGGGCCAGTTTGTCTTCGTCGCCGTCTTCCTTCAGATCGCCCTCAAAGGTGAAGGACTCAACAAAATCGTAACCGTCGGCCCTGACGTCGTAGACCGCGATGTTCTTGGCCCAGCCGAAGTGCGCGTCAACGCGCTGCAGGTCTTGTGTGGCAAATGCGACTTTCATGGTCTGCTCCTGGTTAAGTTCAATTTAATCCACCGCTACAGCGACCGGCTCCGCAGCCCTATCGCTGGCAGCGTCAACCGCTGGCAGCGGCCAGCTATCCGGATGATTTTCATGGCCTGCCGCCATGAACATATTGCCGATCTCGAAGACCAACCCGCGCGTACCGCGATAGCCGACCGACAAACGGTGCGCGCTGCCAAGCCGGTCGAACATCGGTATACCCATGCGGAAAAACGGGATGGCAAGCCGCTCGGCGGCCTGCCGTCCGTGTGAGTGGGTGATCAACAGGTCGCAGCCCCGGGCACGCTGTTCGAGGTCTTCCAGATCGCCGATGAGCACTTCTTCCGTGGGCATCTCACCGAGCAGCGGTGATTTTGTCGTGGTCACTACGGCGCTC
>DMQT01000064.1:419-1606 GCA_003455595.1 Betaproteobacteria bacterium | reverse complement strand
GTGGCCCAGAGCAAATCCGGCTCGGCGCCGATGGCGATTTTTTTGCCGCCAAAGAAGAAATGGCCGTCGAGCATGGCATCCACCAGCTGGCTGCGTTGACGACGGTATTGCAGCGGCCCCGGACGATCGGAAATCCGAGACAGCGTCATCAGCAAGCGGTCGTTCGGCTCCAGCCCGGTGAGCCGGTCGAATATTTCGTAGCCGACGCCGGTGCGCATTTCCAGCTCCAGCGCGCAACCGCGCATCTGCTCGCCAATCGCCAGGGTCATGATCGAGGCACCCATGGCGCGCGCATCGGCCAGCGTAGTGCCGCCCAGCGTGGTCGGACTGAAGGTATCGGGGATGTGGCCGTCGAGCGAACCAGAAATATCCGGCAGGAAAATCGGGTACAAATCGAAGGCCTCGATAATCTCGCGCAGCTCCTCAATGTCCCCCGCCGTGAGATGGCAACCGGCGAGCACATTGACCTGGTTATCGGCGCGTTCGGTCGCAGGTTCCACCAACGCCTGAATCATGGCCAGCACGGCTTTTGCCCAGCCATCCTGAAATGCCCCGGTATAGTCGGGCGTGGACACATAAACCACTTGGGTGTCACCGAGTTCAGGATGTTTGGCGCGGATCAGCTTGAGGTCACCTTCGACGTCTTCGCCCTTGGTTTCAGTCAGCCCGGTGGAGCAAATGCCGATCGGGTCCGGATTGGCGCGCGTCTTGATGTTCACAATCGCTTTTTCGATGTTGTCCATGCCGCCAAGAATGGTCGTCGCCTCATTCATCGCCGTGGTCTGCAGTGGAATGGCCTCACGGAAATGCCGCACCAGCAACACCAGGCCAAAGCCGGTACAGCCTTGCGAGCCGTGCATCATCGGCATGCAATTATTCATGCCCATATAGGCCTAGCTGGCGCCCAGCGGCTGGCTCATTTTGAGCGGATTCACCGCGCAGGCTTTTTTCGACTCAATCACGCGCGCCATGTTCAAACCTCCCACGGCGCCGGTCGGCGCACTTGTTCCCACACCGGGTTATAGAGCGCCTTGTCGATCTGCTTGACCAGCTCGACCATGCCTTCATAACCCGCATAGGCGTAATGGCGTTCCTGGTTGATGTCGAGCCAGGGCATTTTGGCCTTGAGCGCAATGAACTGGGAGCGACCGCCGGAGAGCATGATGTCGGCGCGCGCATCCTTGAGC
>DMQT01000064.1:0-175 GCA_003455595.1 Betaproteobacteria bacterium | reverse complement strand
GTCTTCCGGGGTGGATTTCTTGGTGCTGGTACCGACCACATCCATGCCCACTTCCTGCAACGCAGCCACCACCGACCAGGATTTCACACCGCCGGTAATCAGCAGCACGCGCTTGTCCTTGAGGTCGACCGACTGGTGGACCCACAGCCTGCTGTCTCTTATACACATCTGACGC
>DMQT01000060.1:17665-18213 GCA_003455595.1 Betaproteobacteria bacterium | reverse complement strand
CGATGTAAAGCATGCCGACAACGATGATGATCATCTGGAAAAAATCGGTTAGCGCCACCGACCACATGCCGCCAAATAAAGTGTAGGCCAGCACGATGGCCGTACCGATAACCATGCCTGCATGTGCCGACACCGCGCCGTGGGTGAGCAGCGAAAATACCAGCCCCAGCGCGGTAATTTGCGCTGTAACCCAACCCAGATAGGAAATCACGATGGCGATACTGGTCAGCAACTCGACGGTGCGACCATAACGCAGACGGTAATAGTCGCCAATGGTGAGCAGATTCATGCGGTACAGCTTGCGCGCAAAAAACACGCCTACCAGCACCAGGCATAGGCTGGCGCCAAACGGATCGACGAAGATGCCTTTTAGGCCGTTTTGCAGGAATGTGGCTGAGGTGCCGAGCACGGTTTCCGAGCCGAACCAGGTGGCGAATACGGTGGCGATGACGATATACAGCGGCAGCGAACGCCCCGCCACAACGTAGTCTTTGGCGCTATGTACGCGGGTAGCGGCGTATAGGCCGATGCCGATGGAGATGGAGATG
>DMQT01000060.1:10460-17593 GCA_003455595.1 Betaproteobacteria bacterium | reverse complement strand
GATGGAGATGGAGATGAGTAGATAAAGCATTACAAACCAGATCAGCATGGCGTCATTCCGCGCTCAGCTTAATTCGAGAACAGGTTATATCCGACCAGGGCGACCAAAATAACAAGCAGTAGCGTGATAACAGCCAGAAGATTGCCCAAACGGATCTGTACCTTGGCCAGTTGGTGCGAGAGCGCTTCGATAGAGCTATCACCGCGCGAAAGATAGGCGTGTGCGAGCCGTGGCAGTTGCGGCAGCAACACGGCCCAGCGCGGCCCTTCCTGGCGTAATGCTTTGATCGCACCGCGCCAGCCAATCTGTTCGCTCATCCAGCGTTCCAGAAACGGTTTGGCGGTTTTCCACAAATCCAGATCCGGGTCGAGCTGGCGTCCCAGCCCTTCGATGTTGAGCAAGGTTTTTTGCAATAGCACCAGCTGCGGCTGGATTTCCATGTTGAAACGGCGCGAGGTCTGGAACAGGCGCAACAACACTTTGCCGAAGGAAATCTCTTTCAACGGGCGGTCGAACACCGGCTCGCACACTGCGCGGATGGCGGCTTCGAATTCATCCACGCGCGTATCCGCCGGGGTCCAGCCTGCATCGACGTGCGCTTGGGCCACGGCGCGATAATCACGCTGAAAAAACGCCAGAAAGTTTTGTGCCAGGTAGTTTTTATCGACTTCAGTCAGCGTGCCCATGATACCGAAATCGAGCGCGATGTATTGCCCGCTGGCATTGACCTGGATATTGCCAGGATGCATGTCGGCATGGAAAAAAGCGTCGCGGAATACCTGGGTGAAAAATATCTCGACGCCTGACATGGCAAGTCTGGGAATATCCACGCCCATCTTGCGCAGCGTGCCGATCTGGCTGATGGGCACGCCTTTCATGCGCTCCATCACCATCACTTCGGTCTCGCAATAATCCCAGTACACCTCAGGCACGATCAGTAGAGGCGAGCCTTCGAAATTGCGTCGCAGCTGTGAACAGTTGGACGCCTCGCGCATCAAGTCCAATTCGTCGAACAGCGTTTTGCGGAATTCCGCCACCACTTCGCGTGGATGCAGGCGACGGCCATCGGCGAACAGTTTTTCCACCAGCATGGCAGCGGCTTCGAGCAGGCCGAGGTCATGGTCGATAATCTCGCTCAGGCCGGGGCGTAATACTTTCACTGCCGCTTCGGTGCCGTCCTGTAGTACGGCAAAATGCACTTGCGCCATGGATGCGCTGGCGATTGGCTCGGCGTCGAACTGGATAAACACCTGTTCCACCGGACGGCCATACACGCGCTGCAAAATTTGCCGAACCTGTGCGGCAGGAAACGGCGGCACGCGGTCCTGCAGGCGCGCCAGTTCGTCGGCGATGTCGGGTGGCATGAGGTCGCGGCGGGTGGACAGCATCTGACCGAATTTGACGAAAATCGGCCCCAGTGCTTCCAGCGCGCGGCGCAGTCGAACTGCACGCGGCTCGGACAAGTGGCGCCAGAACAGCGTGGTTTTGACCAGCCAGCGCAGCGCGCGCACGCGCTCGTGGCCGAGGAAGAATTCATCCAGACCGAAGCGCAGCGCGACCCAGACAATGGTAATCAGGCGAAAAATGCGCATGGTTTAATGCTTTTCAGACAGTAACTGCAGGCGTTTTTCCAGCCGGGCCGTCTGGTCGCGTAGCGCATCGACCTCGGCCACGAAGGCAGCAACATGATGGCGCTTGACCAGTAGCGGGGATTCTTCGGTGGCGTATTCGGCAAGGGAGCGTTGTACGCTGTCCGTGGCATTGCGTTGCCAGGTTTGCACGGCATGCACACTCGTCGCCACGCGGTGTGCGGCGACATCACCCACTATCCGGCTCAGGTCGGCTTCCATATCCCATTCCAGGTCGCGGAACACGCTGCCGAGTGCGGCGGCAAATTGTGCGTCGCCGTCGATCACCACGCTACGCAGTGCCATCGGATCGCGCGTGGCGATGCGTGCCAGCAGCAACGGGTTGAGGTGCAGCGTTGCTGCGGGAATGGCGTCTGGTGTGGTGCGTTCGAACAGGCCTTGCGGGCTGATGACAAGCGGCAGACTGAACGGGAATGCCTCGACAATGAAGCCATAGCCCGCGTAGGGCTGCAGTCGTGCCTGTGCCCACCCACCCTGACGGAGCAGGTGATTGAGGGGCGGCAACACCGCCGATACGGACCAGCCGGACAGCATCAGAACTTGTAGCCTTTGTGCAAAGCCACCACGCCGCCGCTGAGGTTGAAATAATCGACTTTGGCAAAGCCTGCCTGCTCCATCATGGCTTTGAGCGTTTCCTGATCCGGGTGCATGCGGATGGATTCGGCCAGATATTGGTAGCTGTCGGCATCTTTCGCGACCAGTTTGCCCATGAACGGCAGCAACTTGAATGAATAGGCGTCGTACAGCGGTGCCAGCGGCTTCCAGATTTTGGAAAACTCCAGTACCAGCAGGCGTCCACCGGGACGCAGCACGCGGTACATGTCGGCCAGCGCCGCATCCTTGTGCGTCATGTTGCGCAGGCCGAATGCGACGCTGACGCAATCGAAATAATTGTCAGGGAATGGCAGTTTTTCGCCGTTGCATTGCGCCACCGGCACGGCTTGGCCTTCATCCAGCATGCGGTCGCGCCCGACCGTCAACATCGAGCTGTTGATGTCGGTGAGCCAGACCTGGCCTGTGTCGCCGACTTTTTTCAGGAACAGGCGGGTCAGGTCGGCCGTGCCGCCGGCGACGTCGAGCACGCGGTTGCCCGGCTTGACCCCCGAGGTCTCGATGGTGAAGCGCTTCCAGGCGCGATGCAGCCCAACCGACATCAGGTCGTTCATGACGTCGTAACGCTGCGCCACCGAGTGAAAAACCCCGGCGACTTTGCCGGCTTTTTCGGACTCGGCAACGGTCTTGAAACCAAAGTGGGTGTTGTTGTCCATCAGGGCGGGAAAACTTCAGTGAAAACAGACGGAATCATAACCGACGCGGGGGATAAACGGAAAGCAATCGCCTGTCATGGTTTTGTCATAAGCTTGTCATAAGATGCGTTACGCACATTGTTATGAACGGAGTCAAGCATGGCTGCAACGATATTGTTGGTGGAAGACGAGCCGGGGATTCAGGAACTGGTGAAGTTCAATCTGTCGCAGGGCGGGCACGTGGTCCTGTGCGCTGATTCCGCCGAGCAGGCGGTGGGCATCGTGCGCGAAACCTTGCCGGATCTGGTGCTGCTGGACTGGATGCTGCCGGGTATGAGCGGCATCGAGCTGGCGAAAAAATTTCGTGCCGACTCGCGCATGAAGAACGTGCCGATCATCATGCTTACCGCGCGCGGCGACGAGCGTGACAAGGTGCTTGGGCTGGAAACCGGCGCCGACGATTACATCACCAAGCCGTTTTCACCACGTGAGCTGTCGGCGCGGATCAAGGCGGTATTGCGTCGACGCGCGCCGCAGATGACCGAAGACAAGGTGGAAATCCGTGGCCTCAGCCTGGATCCGGTGAGTCACCGCGTAACGGGCGACGGCACTGCTGTCGATCTGGGTCCGACCGAATTTCGTCTGTTGCATTTTATGATGACGCATCCAGAGCGCGTATACTCGCGCGCCCAGCTGCTCGACCACGTGTGGGGTGACCATGTATTTGTCGAAGAACGTACGGTTGATGTGCATATCCGTCGTCTGCGGCTGGCGCTGGAGCCAACCCATCATGAGAGCCTGATCGATACGGTGCGCGGCGCAGGCTATCGTTTGTCGACACAACCTGCCTGATACAATAGCGGCCTCGCGTTAACTGGCAGACAACTCTGTGTTTGATTTCTGGTGGCGTCCCCTGCTGGTGTTGGGGGGCTTGTCTTTTGCAGCGTTGATGGTCGGCATGCTGTTCGGCGTCAACAGCGCGGTAGCCTTGCTGCTGGTCGGCTTGCTCGCCTATCTGGGTTATCATCTGCGCCAGATGGCGGTGCTGACGCGCTGGCTGGAACGCGGTGAACGCGACGGCATGCCTCAGGCGCGCGGCGCGTGGGATGATATTTTCTACGGGCTGGAGCGCCAGTTACGGCGCCAGAAACGCAGTGCCAATAAACTGACCGCCGTGCTGGAGCGGTTCGAGCACGCCGCGCAGGCGATTCCAGATGGCATTGTCATGCTCAACGGCACCGACCAGATTGACTGGTTCAATCCGGCTGCCAGCCGTCATTTTGGCCTGGACGATGCGTCTGACCGCGGTCAGTTCATTGGTTATCTGATCCGCCAGGTGCCGTTTCACGATTATCTGGCGGGCCACAATTACAGCGAAGCGCTGGTGATGAAGTCGCCCGCCAGCCGCGATGTCACCCTGTCGGTGCAGCTGGTGCCGTTTGGTGACAAGCGCAAAATGCTGATTTCACGCGATATTACGCAAATTGAACTGCTGGAGGCGATGCGCCGCGATTTTGTCGCCAATGTCTCGCATGAGCTGCGCACGCCATTGACCGTGGTTGGCGGTTTTCTCGAAACCTTCGCCGACATGGAGCACATCAACCCGGTCGATTTTCGCCGCTACAGCGATCTGATGCAGCAGCAGACCGAGCGCATGCGCATGCTGGTGGAAGACCTGCTCACGCTGTCGCGCCTGGAAAGCCCGCAAAACCGTCTGCAGGAATCCGAAGTGGACGTGCCCGCGCTGGTGCAATCGCTGTACCAGGAAGCGCAAAGCCTGAGTGGCGGGCGTCACCACATTGAGCTCATCAGCACCGCGCAGCAGTGGGTCAAGGGTAATCCGGACGAGCTGCGCAGCGCGTTGGGTAATCTGGTCAGCAACTCGGTGCGCTACACACCCAAGGAGGGCCATATCAGCCTGTACTGGGAAGCGCGTGCGGGTGAAGTATGTTTCCGGGTACGCGATACCGGTGATGGTATCGAAGCGCATCATATTCCAAGGTTGACCGAGCGCTTTTACCGTGTCGATCGGGGCCGGTCACGCGAAACCGGCGGTACCGGGCTGGGACTGGCCATCGTCAAACACGTGGTTACACGCCATCAGGCGCGCTTGATGATCGACAGTCAGGTGGGCAAGGGCAGCTGTTTTGCCGTATGTTTTCCGTCCAGCCGTTTGATAGCGCCTGTTACAGTTTCTGCGCCAGCGCTGACTTGAGCACGCTGGCAATCAGGTTGAGTTGCGCCTGAGGCCGTGCCGCGCGCTGCGCAGCGGCCCAGATCGGCTGCGGGAAGTGGCGGTCGTCAACAAAGCGCGGAATCACGTGCCAGTGCAGATGCGGGGTCAGATTGCCGAGGCTGGCGAGGTTGATCTTGTCGGGTTTGAGCACCTGCCGCACGGCCGCTTCAGTGGCGAATACCACCCGCATCAACCGGCTTTGCTGCACCGCACTCAAGTCGCTCATTTCCTTCACATGTTCCTGCAAAATCACCCGGCAAAAGCCAGGATAGTCGGCGTCATCCACCAACACCACACGGCAAAACGCGTCTTGCCACAATACTTCGCCCCCAAGGGAGGTACACAGTTCACAGGTGTCCATTGGTTAAATCCTCGATAACGGGCACGGTGGTGTAGGTGGCATTCATAGCAGCACGCGCTCGATACCGCCGTTGCTGGCCTGTTCGATGTAGCGCTCCATCCAGTCGTCGCCGAGGATTTTCTTCGCCATTTCCACCACGATGTAATCGGCTTGCGTATCGGCGTCGTCGTCGTAGCGCGCCAGGCCTTGCAGGCATGACGGGCACGAGGTGAGAATTTTGACCGGCGTGGTCGCCCCCGATACCACGCGCAGTTCGCCCGCCACCTTGCGGATTTCCTCTTCCTTGCGGAAGCGGATCTGGGTCGAAATATCCGGCCGCGACACTGCCAGCGTGCCCGATTCGCCGCAGCAGCGTTCGGACAGTTTCACCTCTTCGCCCATCAGTTCGTTCACCACTTTCATCGGCTGATAGGTCTTCATCGGCGTGTGGCAGGGGTCGTGATACATGTAGCGCGTGCCGCCCACGCCGTCGAGCTTGACACCCTTTTCCAGCAGGTATTCGTGGATGTCGAGCAGGCGGCAGCCGGGGAATATCTTCTCGAACTGGTACTTTAGTAACTGATCCATACAGGTGCCGCACGACACGATGACGGTCTTGATGTCGAGGTAGTTCAGGGTATTCGCCACGCGGTGAAACAGCACGCGGTTTTCGGTGCTGATGGCGTCGCCCTTGTCCTGCTGCCCGCCTGCCGTTTGCGGATAACCGCAGCACAGGTAGCCGGGTGGCAGCACGGTCTGGGTGCCAAGTTCATACAGCATCGCCTGTGTCGCCAGCCCGACTTGTGAGAACAGCCGCTCCGAGCCGCAGCCGGGGAAATAGAATACTGCGTCGCTGTCTTCGGTGACTTTTGCCGGGTTGCGAATCACCGGCACGATCTTGCTGTCTTCCAGCCCCAGCAAGGCGCGCGAAGTTTTTTTCGGCAGTCCGCCTGGCATCGGCTTGTTGATGAAATGGATCACCTGCGCCTTGATCGGCGCGGTGCCGAGCGTGGCGGGCGGGTGTGCGGTTTGCGGCTTGAGCAGGCCGAGTTTTTTGGCACCCTGATACGCCAGGCGCTGAGCTTTGTAGCCCCATTCGATCATCACCTTGCGGGTGAGCTTGATGGTGGCCGGATCGGTGGCGTTGAGGAAAAACATCGACGCGCTGGTGCCGGGGTTGAATTTTTTCTTGCCTTGTTTGCGCAGAAAATTGCGCATCGCAATTGACACGTCGCCGAAGTCGATATTGACCGGGCATGGGTTGAGGCATTTATGACACACGGTGCAGTGGTCGGCTACATCGCCGAATTCGTCGAAATGCTGGATCGACACGCCACGCCGGGTTTGTTCCTCGTACAGAAACGCCTCGATCAGCAACGAGGTGGCGAGGATCTTGTTGCGCGGTGAATACAGCAGGTTGGCGCGCGGAATATGCGTGTTGCATACTGGCTTGCACTTGCCGCAGCGCAGGCAGTCCTTGATCGAATCGGCGATTTCGCCAATCTCGGACTGCTCCATGATCAGCGATTCGGCTTCCAGCAGTGAAAAACTCGGCGTATAGGCATTGCGCAGATCGGCGCCGGGCAGCAGTTTGCCCTTGTTGAAGCGGCCATACGGATCGACTTTCTGCTTGTAGCGCACAAAGCTCTGGATGGTTTCTT
>DMQT01000060.1:8617-10370 GCA_003455595.1 Betaproteobacteria bacterium | reverse complement strand
GCGCCAGTTGCATGATGCGCGCCACTGCCGCATTGGCGGCTTGCAGCATGGTGTAATCGTCGGAATTGACCGGCAGATTGGTATGTACGTTACCGTCGCCGGCGTGCATGTGCAGCGCCACAAATACGCGGCTCTTGAGGATTTGTTTGTGTAGCGCGTCGCACGCATCGAGCACCGGCTGATACTCGCGTCCGACAAAAATCTGTTGCAAGGCGCGCCGCACTTCGCGCTTCCACGACACCCGCAGGGTGTGATCCTGCAACGCAGAAAACACCGTGGTATGGCCGTTCGACGCCACCAGTTCGGTGTTGGCAATCGCCAGTTCGGCGCTGGCGGGCGCGGCGTCCAGATTGGCCAGCAGCCAGCCCCAACGGGCGCGGGTCTTGTCCAGCAAAGTGAGCGCACGCTCGCGTCGCTCCGCCGTCATGCTGGGGTCGGCGACCGTGTCTTCGTCCTGAAACAGCGGCAGTTCGCCCTGAAAAAACGGCACCAGCGCGTCGAGTAATTTGAGCTTGTTGGCAATCGACAGTTCGATGTTGATGCGCTCGATGCCATCGGAATAACCCGCCAGCCGATCCAGCGGAATCACCACGTCCTCGTTGATCTTGAAGGCGTTGGTATGGGCGGCGATAGCGGCGGTGCGGGCGCGGTCGAGCCAGAATTTCTTGCGCGCTTCGGGCGTGACAGCGATGAAACCTTCACCGCCGCGCGCGTTGGCCAGCTGCACGATGTGCGAGGCCGCTTCACCGCACGCGGCTTCGTCATCCGACACCACGTCGGCGAGCAGGATCATCTTCGGCCGCTCGCTGCGGTTGGCCTTGGTGGCGTAGCCGACCGCCTTGATGTAGCGCGCGTCGAGGTGTTCGAGGCCGGCCAGAATCGCGTGCGGATGTGCGTCGAGGTAGTCCTTTACCTCGACGATGGCGGGTACCGCGTCGCGCACCTGCCCGAAAAATTCCAGGCACACGGTGCGGGTATATTTCGGCAGTTTGTGCAGAATGAAGCGTGCAGAGGTGATGATGCCGTCGCAGCCTTCTTTCTGGATGCCGGGCAATCCGGCCAGAAACTTGTCGGTGACGTCCTTGCCCAGCCCGACCTTGCGGAAGTGCGGGCCGGGAATCTCCAGGATTTCACGCTTGGCGATTTCGCTCACGCTGTCGATGTCGTAGCGCCGCACTTCAAAGCGCGCCATCGCAATGTCGTGAATCTTGCCCAGGTTGTGGTCGAGCCGCGTCACTTCCAGCCATTCCGCATCTGGCGTGACCATGCGCCAGGACACCAGATTGTCCAGCGCGGTGCCCCACAACACGGCCTTCTTGCCGCCTGCATTCATCGCCACGTTGCCGCCGATGCACGACGCATCGGCCGAAGTTGGATCGACCGCGAACACGAAACCGGCGCTGTCAGCCGCTTCCATCACGCGTCGCGTGACCACGCCTGCGCCGCAGTGGATGGTGGCGTAATCGTGACCGACACCGGGCAGGCGCGTCATTTCCACAGCGGACAGTGCTTCGAGTTTTTCGGTGTTGATGACAGCGGTGTTTTTATCCAGCGGAATCGCGCCGCCGGTGTAACCAGTGCCGCCGCCGCGCGGGATGATGGTCAGGCCGAGTTCGATGCAGCCTTTCACCAGATGCGCGATTTCCGCCTCGCTGTCCGGATTGAGCACCACGAACGGATATTCCACGCGCCAGTCGGTCGCGTCCGTGACATGCGAGACGCGCGCCAGGCCGTCAAAGGCGATATTGTCGCG
>DMQT01000060.1:0-8479 GCA_003455595.1 Betaproteobacteria bacterium | reverse complement strand
GGCGGATAAATAAGCCTTTGCCAATTCTGCCATGATGCGGCATGGGTAGCCGGGAGAATCAGATGCGCGCGCAGCTCAATATTGTGCTTGAGCTGCGCGTGCATCTGTCAGTAACCGAATTCGCCTAACCATTGACCCTTACGGTAGTCGATCGACAGCCAGCGTGGTACATAAGCGCGTGCATTGACGATGGGGAAATCATCGAGAGGCGGGGTGTCTGCTACTGAGGACATGGCGCATACCCGGGTCATTACCGGGCGGAAACGTACCCAGAGCCGATCTGAAACGGGCATGGCATTTTCGCCATTTAATTCGCTGAAGCGAACCTTCTTGCGAATCAGACAGGAGAATAGCAACTCCATCTCTGCCAGCAACGGCGCAGTGCGTTGTGAAAGCGCAGTGCTGGCCGCCCGACTCAGGCGGATTTCTACAGATTTGTCAGCCAGCGTGATATGCATGGTGCGCCTCCTGGGTACGGATTTTTTTAATATAAATTGGATGACGGCAGTTCTTGAAGGTTCTTTAATAAAAAATGATCTGTTTTGCTACGCGCATCAGAGGGCATAGGTAGACGCGAGTGCAAGCACCAGGCTGGTAACTGCAATGCTGCCGATAACAACGAGGGCACCCGTTAGCCACAGCATTCGCCTGCGGTTGAGTTCGATACGCCCAATGAGCAGAGTATTTTGCTCTGCGAGTGCCTTGATTAGTTCGGAGGACGCCAGCATTTGGTTATGCAAATCAGCTGTGGCGGCTTCTGCTGCCACAAGTTGTTTTTGAAGCCGGGCGATGGCCTCTGCCTCGGGCGACAATGCGAGCTGGGTAGTTAGGATGTTTACCTCGTCAGGCGGCACTTTGCTGCCTATCGTGTTCCATAGTTTTTTTGCGCCATCCGCAAGTTTGGGCGCGTTCTTGATGACTTCTGCCCAAGGCACATTTTGCAATACCATTAGCCATCCGATAGCCATAAGACAAGCCTTTCTAAAAAAGCGGCAACTATGTACCGCCAAAAAACCCATTCTGCCGCCAAGCCTCAAACACCACCACGGCAACGCTGTTGGACAGATTCAGGCTGCGATTATCCGGTCGCATCGGCAGGGGGGTGCGTTGCGTCGGATCGAACTCGGCGAGTATCTCAGCCGGCAGGCCGCGCGTTTCAGGGCCGAAAACAAACACGTCGCCGGGTTGAAATGCACATGCAGCAAAGCTGCCCGAGCCTTTGGTGGTGAGCGCGAAAAACCGCCGTCCAGCCAGGGCGGCACGGCACGCTGCCCAATCCTCATGTACTTGGACGCGAGCGTATTCGTGGTAATCCAGTCCGGCGCGGCGCAGTTGTTTGTCTTCCAGCGTGAAGCCGAGTGGCTTGACCAGGTGCAGGGTGCAGCCGGTATTGGCGGCGAGACGAATGACGTTACCGGTATTGGGGGGAATTTCGGGCTGGTATAAAACAATATCGAACATGAGCGGTTGGGCGTGGTCTAGACTATTCGCGGCTATAATCCCGCAACGGCAGGGGCCTTCTGGTGTATGTGACAAGCCCCAAATTTTAAATAACAAATCCAAAAAGGCATCCGCATGGTACCGCATTTGACCACCGCACTCACCGGGCCGCTGCTCGATCTGGAACGCCATGTGCTGGCCGCCACGCCGCAGATCGAGCGCTGGTTTCGCAATCAGTGGCAGGATCACGCCGCGCCGTTTTATACCTCGGTTGACCTGCGTAACAGCGGCTTCAAGCTGGCGCCGGTAGATACCAACCTGTATCCCGGCGGCTTTAACAATCTGAACCGCGATTTCATTCCGCTGGCGGTGCAGGCGGCGATGAGTGCGGTGGAAAAAATCTGCCCGGACGCGCAGCGCCTGTTGCTGATTCCGGAAAACCACACGCGCAATCTGTTTTACCTGCAAAACGTCGCCGTGCTGGCGAATATCCTGCAGCAGACCGGGCTGGAAGTGCGGCTGGGCAGTCTGATTCCCGAGCTCACCGAACCGCTCAAGGTGGATTTGCCAGACGGCGGCACGCTGCTGCTGGAACCGGTGGTGCGCCACGGCAACCGCATCGGCGTGGCGGGCTTTGACCCGTGTGCGGTGCTGCTCAATAATGATCTGTCGGGCGGTATTCCGGCGCTGTTGCAGAACATCGAACAATCGCTGTTGCCACCGCTGCATGCGGGCTGGCATGTGCGCCGCAAGTCGCGCCATTTCGCCGCCTACAACCAGGTGGCAACGGAGTTTGCCGAGCTGATCGGCATTGATCCGTGGCTCATCAACCCGTATTTTGCCAGCTGTGGCCGGGTCAATTTCCAGGAACGCCAGGGCGAGCAGTGTCTGGAAAAAAACGTCGCCATTGTGCTGGATCAGATCCGCAAAAAATACGACGAATACCACATCGACGCCGAGCCGTTTGTGATCGCCAAGGCCGATGCGGGCACCTACGGGATGGGCATCATGACGGTGAAAGACCCGAGCGAAGTGACTGACCTCAACCGCAAACAGCGCAACAAGATGGCGGTGGGCAAAGAAGGCCAGCAGGTGTCCGAAGTCATCATCCAGGAAGGCGTGCATACCTTCGAGAGCATCAACGAGGCGGTGGCCGAGCCGGTTATCTATATGATTGACCATTTCGTGGTGGGTGGGTTTTACCGCGTGCACACTGGGCGTGGACCGGATGAAAACCTTAATTCCCCCGGCATGCATTTCGTGCCGCTGGCGTTTGAAACACCATGCTGCGCGCCCGACCGTGCTGGCCGACCGGACTCCACACCCAACCGTTTTTACACCTACGGCGTGGTGGCGCGGCTGGCGATGCTGGCGGCGTCGCTGGAACTTGAACAGACCGACCCGGACAACGTATGAAACTGGCCTTTATCCTCGACCCGCTCGACCATCTCAAAGCCTATAAGGATAGCTCGGTGGCCATGCTGCGCGAGGCCGCCGCGAGCGGTCATGTACTGTTTGCCTTGCGCCAGGCGGACCTCATTTTACGTGACGGGCAGGTCATCGGCTACGCCAAGGCGCTGCAGGTTCATGCGGACAATAAAAACTGGTTCACGCTGGGGCAGGTCGAGGCGATGCCGCTCAACCAGTTTGACGCGGTGGTGATGCGCAAAGACCCGCCATTTGATACGGAATACCTGTACACAACGCACCTGCTTGATCTGGCGCAAAGCCATGGCGCACGGGTGTTCAACCGCCCGGCTGCGCTGCGCGATTTCAATGAAAAACTGGCGATTGCGCGCTTTCCGCAGTTCACCGCGCCCACGCTGGTGACGCGGCGCGCGTTCCACCTCAAGGCATTCCTTGCCGAACACGGCGACGTGATCCTGAAGCCGCTCGACGGTATGGGCGGCGCGGGGATTTTTCGCGTGCGGCGCGACGACGCCAATGTGAACGTGATTATCGAAACCCTCACCCAGCTGGAAACGCGCACGGTGATGGCGCAGCGCTATATTCCCGAGATCGTGCACGGCGACAAACGCATTCTGCTGATCGACGGCGAACCGTTGCCGTATGCGCTGGCACGGATTCCGGCCGAGGGCGAGACACGCGGCAATCTGGCGGCGGGCGGGCGCGGCGTGGCGCAGCCGCTGTCGGCGCGCGACCTGGAAATCGCCAGCACCATCGGCGCGGCGTTGCGCGAACTGGGACTGTTTCTGGTCGGACTCGACGTCATCGGCGATTATCTGACTGAAATCAATGTCACCAGCCCGACCGGGTTCGTGGAGATTACCCAGCAGACCGGCTTCAACGTGGCGGGGGCGTTCGTGGACGCGTTAGAACGTAAATGCGCGGCATAATCGGCTTTATCCTGCTGTTGCTACTGGCGGGCTGCAGCAAGCCGCCACTCTACACGCAGGAAAGCTACGTTTTCGGTACGCGCGTGGAAGTCAGTATTTATGGCGAGCCGGCAGCCAAGGCGCAGCGCGTCACCGCGCATGTGCTGCGCGATTTCGACCAGATGCACCATACGCTGCACGCCTGGGAACCGGGCACACTGGAACGCATGAATGGCATCTTTGCGCTGGCACCGGCGCAGGCCGCGATTGCCCCGGGCATGATTCCGATCATTCAGGACGCGACGCGCTACTCGGTACAATCGCACGGCCTGTTCAACCCCGCCATCGGTGACCTGATCCGCCTGTGGGGCTTTCAGTCGGATAGCTTCGCGGCGAAACTGCCCGACCCGGTGGCGATTGCCAAGCTGGTCAAAGCCAAGCCGCAGATGCGCGACATCGTCATCGACGGCATCTTGTTCCATAGCACCAACCCCGCTGTGCGTCTCGATCTGGGCGGTTATGCCAAAGGCTATGCGCTGGATCTGGCGGCCAGTTACCTGCGTAGCCAGGGGGTGAAAAACGCGCTCATCAATATCGGCGGCAATATCATCGCGCTCGGTCAACACGGCGATCGCCCGTGGCGCGTCGGTATTCAGCACCCGCGCAAACCTGGCCCGATTGCCACACTGGAACTGCGCGACGGTGAAGCCATCGGCACCTCGGGCGATTATCAGCGCTTTTTCATGCTCAACGGTAAACGCTATTGCCACATCATCGACCCGCGTACCGGCTGGCCCGCGCAAGGGGTAGAAGCCGTCACCGTGCTGACGCCGCCGTCTGCCCACGCCGGCACTCTGTCTGACGTTGCCAGCAAGCCGATCTTCATCGCCGGGCCATCTGGCTGGCGCGTAGCTGCCCAACAGATGGGCGTGGCTGACGTGATGTTCATTGACGCGCACGGGCGCGTGACGCAGACGCCGGGAATGCAGCAGCGGCTGCATTTCGAGGCCGCTATGGAAGCTAAGGCAGCAGGCTCTTAGCCAATATCGCGGACTGCCGGGATACCCATAATCAGCCGCACCAGCGCGGCCTGCCGGGTCGGTGCCAGTCTTTGCGAACGTGGCCTGCAGCTGAGTTTTTACAGTGGGCATTTTGAGCGCGTTTTCCCGTGCGTAGGCTTCCAGCGTCTCACCCGATGCCAGCGCCCGCGCCAGCCGCGCTTCTGCGGCCGATAATCCAAACAGTTGCATGAGCTGGTGTACGGTTGGTGCGCCTGTGGTCCAGCGGTGCCACCAGGCACAGCACCCCTTCGTGCTCGCCCGCTATCGAGCGCGTGTCGGGTTTGAGGAACTGGGAAAGCGACACGCTGTGACGTTGGTCCACTTGCATGCTGTCACTGAGCAACAGGTGCGCGGGCTGCCCGGTGTCGATGGTTAGCGCGATGGCGGCAGCAAATTCTTTTCTTCGGGCGGCATCGGCGCAAGACAATACGCCATTGCGCAGGTGCAGTACGCGGGCGGATTTCAGCAACGCTTGACCATTGCGGTTGCAGTACAGCAATCGCCCTGCGGTGTTGATGGCGATCATGCTGACCGAAACCGCATCCTGCCCATCCAGCAGCAAGCTGATGAAAGATATTGCGGCATGATTGGATTCGTTTTCTTGCATGATGTCTACTGATTGTTACAGGCTCGAAAATGGCCGTATATCGCCTGGGCAATGCAGTTTCACCATAGACAGAACAGGTTGAGTTGACTACCTCGCGTTGTTACGCCGCTGCAACAATAGTGTGTGTTTACGGCTGGCGTTCGAACCTATGCAGGTGGTGTTATCAAATCCGCTATTTCATCCATTTGGATGATGCGAAGCACGCTTTGGAAATCTACTGTGGAAGTCGAATACCAGAGATATCGGATTCTTCAGTCGTGCCGTTGTGATATCGCGTACGCAGGCAGGCTTATTCAATGTGATTGAGGGGACTCATCATGCAAACCATAGATGTACTTGTGCATATTCAGGAATCAGTTGATCAGTTAACGCTTGAGGCTGTCGAAGACGATATTCGGAATAGCCCGGGTGTTCTGGCAACCAGTCATTTCAAGGACACGCCCCATCTGGTTCAGGTGGTATACGATTCCGATCAGACTCAGTTATCAAAAATTGTCGAGGACTTTAGGCAGCACGGCTTGCATGCACAAGAGGTCGGGTTATAAAACAGACACGGCGTTCAGAAAAAGTCTGAGGACTGTTATCAGTCGATGCGCTGGTCTGGATTCGGTTGTGTTGGGACTACGTTTGCGGGGCAGGTAGGTCTGCTGTCCCCCTCTTCCGCTTGCGCATGTAAAATCAATTACGCTCTGCATATCTAAATCAGCTGCAGGCGCGCACCTTTCCCGCCACAGTGCGTTACCGGCATGCCTTTCGGGCAGATGAGAACGTGGCGGTGTCATCTCATCCAATAAACAGCAATAACGCGATGGGGGACGTCATGGATACCTTAAGTGCTGGATTAATGCTGCAGCCAGACTGGCAGGCGCTGAGCGATGTCGAGTGGGTGGCGCGGGCGCTGGACATCTCACGCGTAGAGGCAGCTGATATTGAATTAGGGCACGTCACGCACCCGTGATCGTCACAAAAGTCACGTTCATCGGGTAATCCCGCCAGCCGCATTCCCCTGCGGTAGAATAGACGCTTCGATTTACGGAAGCGGATTCACCATGATAGGCATACTGATCGTCGCCCACGGTTCACTGGGCGAGAGTCTGATTCAATGCGCAACCCACGTGTTAGGCAGCAGGCCGCCGCTGTTGACCCCGCTGGACGTGACGGATTGCCCGGATACCGCCGCCATGGTTACGGCGGCACAGCACCTGATCGACGAGCTCGATCAAGGAGACGGCGTGTTGATGTTGTCCGACGTATATGGCGCGACGCCGTGCAACACAGCGTGCCGCCTGCTCTATCCAGGGCGGGTGGAAGGGCTGGCCGGGGTCAATCTGCCGATGCTGATCCGCGCGCTGACCTACCGCAACGAAAGTCTCGACAAGCTGGTGGTCAAGGCGCTATCGGGCGGGCTCGAAGGCATACTGCATATATCACCGGAGCTATGCGATGCTGCAACAGGACGTTGAAATCAGCAATAAACTCGGCTTGCACGCACGCGCCTCGGCCAAGCTGACGCAAGCCGCATCGCAGTTTCAGAGTGCTGTCTGGCTTACCCGCAATCAACGTCGCGTCAATGCCAAAAGCATCATGGGCGTCATGATGCTGGCCGCCGCCAAGGGGGCAACGTTGACCATAGAAACCGACGGCGAGGACGAGAGCCAAGCAATGGAAGCCTTGCTGGCGCTCATTAACGATAAATTCGGGGAAGGCGAATGAGTTTTACCCTGCACGGTGTCGGCGTGTCGTCGGGCATCGCCATCGGACATGCGCGGCTGGCTTCGCATACGCGACTGGAAGTGGCGCATTACGTGCTGCAAAAGGCCCACATCGCAGAAGAGCTGGAACGTTTTGATGCTGCCATCGACACCGTGCGCGCCGAAATGTCGTTGCTGCGCGGGCAGATACCGGCCAATGCGCCGGCAGAATTGCCCGCATTTCTCGATATGCACCTGATGATCCTCAACGATTCGATGTTGTCGCAGGCTCCCAAGGCGCTGATCGAGGTGCAACAGTGCAACGCGGAGTGGGCGCTCACCCAGCAGATGGAACTGCTGGTGGCACAGTTTAACGAAATCGACGACCCTTACCTGCGCGAGCGTAAAACCGACGTGGTGCAGGTGGTAGAGCGGGTGGTCAAGGTGCTATTGGGGCATCCGGGCCATCTGCCGCTGCTGGAAGACACGCGCGACGATAGCATCCTGGTGGCGCACGACCTGTCACCCGCCGACATGATCGCGTTCAAACGCCAGCAGTTCGTGGCGTTCATTACCGATGTGGGCGGGGCCACGTCGCACACCGCGATTCTGGCGCGCAGCCTGAATATCCCGTCGGTGATGGCGCTGCACAACGCACGTGCGTTGATCCGCGAACACGAGATGATCATCGTCGATGGCGATCAGGGCGTGGTCATTGTTGACCCCGACGAAACGGTGCTGGAAGAGTACCGGCTGCGTCAGAATCAATGGAAAATCGAGCACCAGAAGCTCAAGCGCTTGACGCGCAATCGGGCTGCCACGCTAGACGGCGTGGCAGTGGAGTTACACGGCAATATCGAGCTGCCGCAGGACGTGGTGGCGGTGAAAGAAGCCGGCGCAACCGGGATCGGCCTGTTCCGCAGCGAGTTCCTGTTCATGAACCGGGCTGATTTGCCGACCGAGGACGAGCAGTTTGAAGCCTACCGGGAAGTGGCAGAGGCGATGAACGGCATGCCGGTCACCATCCGCACACTCGACCTGGGCGCCGACAAGCCGCTGGCCGGACTGACCTCGGCCACCCTCAATCCGGCGCTGGGCTTGCGCGCCATCCGTCTGTGCCTGGCCGAGCCCAAGCTGTTTCGTGCCCAGTTACGTGCGATTTTACGCGCCTCGCATTTTGGCCGCGTGCGCATGCTGATCCCGATGCTGTCGAGCTTGAGCGAGCTGCGCCAGACCTTGCACGCCATCGCGCTGGCCAAGGCCAGTCTGGCGGCAGATGGCTTGGTTTTCGACGCGGCCATGCCGGTGGGCGGCATGATCGAAATCCCGGCGGCTGCACTGGCG